>NZ_JBVISA010000015.1:0-224223 GCF_055575755.1 Kitasatospora sp. NPDC034035
ACGGCCCATTGCTCATCACATAGATCCCCACGCCCCACAGCAAAGATCATTGCGGCAGTAGGGCGCGGAGATCACCCGTTCTAAAACACGGCCTAACCGCCGTGTTGGAGCACTCGGTTCCTGATGGAACGGTCGCCGAGCGTGAGATGACAATCAAGCTTGACCCGCGCAACCGGCCGGAGCCTGACGTGGTGGTAGCCACCGCGGCGTACGACCCGGACCGGACCTGGTACGCCCCCGCTGACGTGGTGCTCGTCGTGGAGGTCGTCTCCCCTGAGTCCGCCCATCGCGACCGCACTGTAAAGGTCCGCAAGTACGCCGAAGCGGGTATCCCGCACTACTGGATCGTCGAGGAGGAGGACGGCTTGCCGGTCGTGCACGTCTATGAATTGGACGTCCCGACCTCCACGTACGTGGCTGCCGGGATCTTCCGGGGCACGCTGGAACGGCCGGTGCCGTTCCCCGTCGCCGTCGATCTCGCTGGGCTTGTGCCCCGGTCGAAGCGAGCGGGGGATTGAGGGTTCGGTGTAAGGACCTGCGAGACTGCGAGGCATGTCGGATGCACGGGTCGTCGTCGTCGGTGGTGGGATCGCGGGGCTGGCTGCGGCCGCTTTTCTGAGCGGAGCGGCCGGGGGTGCGCCGCGGGCGCGGGTGACGGTGCTGGAGGCGTCGGGGCGGGTCGGCGGGAAGCTGTGGGGCGGGGAGGTCGGCGGGGTCCGGGTGGACCTCGGGGCCGAGTCGGTGCTGGCCCGGCGGCCGGAGGCGGTGGAGCTGGCGCGGGCGGTCGGGCTGGGGGAGGAGCTGGAGCCGCCGACCACCGCGAAGGCGGCGATCTGGACGCGCGGGGCGCTGCGGCCGCTGCCGGGCGGGCAGGTGATGGGGGTGCCGGGCGACCTGGAGGCGCTGGCGGCGTCCGGGGTGCTCACCGCGGAGGGGCTGGAGCGGGCCCGGCACGAGGAGCCGACCGAGGTGGGGGAGGACGTCGCGATCGGCCGCTACGTCGCCGACCGGCTGGGCCGGGAGGTGGTGGACCGGCTGGTCGAGCCGCTGCTGGGCGGCGTCTACGCCGGTCGCGCCGACGAGATCTCGCTGCGCGCCGCCGTACCGCAGCTGCTGGCGATCGCCCGGGGCGGTGGTTCGCTGGTCGAGGGGGTGCACGAGCTGGCGTCCCGGCCGCAGGTGGTCGGTAGCCCGGTGTTCAACGGTCTGCGCGGGGGCCTCGGCACCCTGCCGGAGGCGGTCGCCGCGGCCTGCGTCAAGGCGGGTGTGGACCTGCGCACGGACGCCCCGGTGGACGAGCTGCGCCGCACCCCCGACGGCTGGCGGGTGGTGACCGGCGGCGAGGTGCTGCACGCGGACGCCGTGGTGCTGGCGGTCCCGGCCCCGGCCGCGGCCCGGCTGCTGCGCGCGGACGCCCCGGCGGCCGCCGTCGAGCTGGACACCGTCGAGTACGCGGGCATGGCGCTGGTGACGCTGGCGTTCCGGCGTTCCGATCTGGCCGAACTCCCCAGCGGCAGCGGGTTCCTGGTGCCGCCGGTGGACGGGCGGCGGATCAAGGCGTCGACCTTCTCCTCCAACAAGTGGGGCTGGCTGGAGCGCTCCGCGCCGGACGCGTTCCTGCTGCGCACCTCGCTGGGCCGGCACCGCGAGGAGGAGGCGCTGGGCCTGCCGGACGAGGAGCTGGTGGCCCGCTCGCTGGCGGACCTGCGGGAGGCGATCGGGCTGACCGCCCGGCCGTACGACACCTTCGTCTCACGCTTCACGGCCGGCCTGCCGCAGTACCCGGTGGGTCACCCGGACCGGGTGGCCAGGGTCCGGGCGGCGGCCGAGCGGGTGGGCGCGCTGGCGCTGTGCGGCGCCGCGTACGACGGGGTGGGCATTCCGGCGTGCATCGGATCGGCGGCCGCCGCGGTGGCCGCCGTCGACAGACTGTTGACCCCGGCGACCGGGGAAGGTTCCACGGAGAGGACAATGGGCGCATGACTGAGAGCGTTGAGCGGGAGCCGGAGCAGCGGCCCGAGAAGAAGAAGGCGCGCGACCTGAACCAGGTCATCCGCTACACGATGTGGTCGGTGTTCAAGCTCAAGGGCGCCCTGCCCGAGGACCGCGCCGCCCTGGCCGCCGAGGTGGACGAGCTGTTCGAGCAGCTGGCCGCGAAGGACGTGACCGTGCGCGGCACGTACGACGTCTCCGCTCTGCGCGCGGACGCCGACATCATGGTCTGGTGGCACGCCGAGGACTCGGACGACCTCCAGGAGGCGTACAACCGCTTCCGTCGCACCGGCCTGGGCCGCCACCTGGAGCCGGTCTGGTCGAACATGGCGCTGCACCGCCCGGCCGAGTTCAACAAGTCGCACATCCCGGCCTTCCTGGCCGACGAGCGCGCGCGCGACTACGTCTGCGTGTACCCGTTCGTGCGCTCCTACGAGTGGTACCTGCTGCCGGACGAGGAGCGGCGCGCGATGCTCGCCGAGCACGGCAAGATGGCGCGCGGCTACCCGGACGTGCGGGCCAACACGGTCGCCTCGTTCGCGCTCGGCGACTACGAGTGGCTGCTCGCCTTCGAGGCGGACGAGCTGCACCGGATCGTCGACCTGATGCGCGACCTGCGCCCGTCCCGGGCCCGGCTGCACGTCCGCGAGGAGGTGCCGTTCTTCACCGGCCGCCGCAAGCCGGTCAGCGAGCTGCTGAACGGCCTGGTCTGAGCGACCGCGGTTCCTTCGGAGGCCGGTTCCCCTACGTACGGGGAACCGGCCTCCGCCGTTGTGACGCCCGTTGTGACGCGCCGTGGTGACGCCCGGGCGGGCCCGGGCGGCGGGCTCAGGTGCGGTGGGGGCGCAGGGCGGCGCGCAGGCGGGCGTCGGGGAGGACGGCCGGGCCGTTCATGGCGACGGCGGTGAGCAGTTCGCGCTCCTCGTCGTCGGCGAGGCCGCGCTGGCGGGCCGGGCGGACCTCGCGCAGCACCTCCTGGCCGATCGGGGAGGCCCAGCGGGTGTAGGGGTAGACGTCGACCCGGGCCATCAGCAGGGTGCCCGAGGTGAGCACCAGCGGCAGCGAGAACCAGGCGAGCGGGGCGAGGGTGTCACCGCCGGTGAAGCCGCTGACGGCCAGCGAGACGGCCAGCAGGAGCAGCGACAGCAGCAGCGCGTGCCGGACCTGCCGGACCACCACGACGGTGTTGCGCTGCACCAGGGCCGGGGTGGCCAGGCCGGCCAGCGAGAGCCGGGCGCCGATCTCCAGCACGGTGGGGTGCTCGGCCATCGCCCGGCGCAGCTCGTCCGTGCGGCACTGGCCCTCGGGGCCGACGGTGGCGATGACGGCCCGTTCCAGGCGGCTGCGGCCCCTGGGGTCGACCACGGTGGTCCAGCCGGTGTGCGCCAGGTGCAGCCGGCCCCGGCCGGCCATCAGGACGAGGGCCAGTTCGACCACCCGGTCCGGGCCGCCGGCCAGGTAGGCGGTCTCGTAGAGCCCGATGCCGACGGCTTCCGGTGGGCGCAGCCCGTCCTGTTCGGCCAGGGCGTCGGCGGTGGCGGTCATTCGGACCAGCCGGAGGCAGGAGAGCACCGCCGCGACACAGGCCGGTATCAGGAACAGCAACCACATGGCCTTGTTCTATGCCTGGCCCGATGGTGCGGGGAACGCCTTCCCGGTCCGCGATACCGAACTGTGACGTCGGCCGTGGGACGAACCGCGACGGTACGACGAGCCGAAACCGTGCGATTTCCCCTCGGCGCGGGCCGGGCGGGCGTCAGGAGCCGCCGCAGCCGCCGCCGCAGCTCGAGCCGCAGCTGGATCCGCAGCTGGAGGACGAGGAGCCGCAGCTGGACGACGACCCGCAGCTGCTGGAGCCGGAGCTGCAGCTGGACGAGCCGCAGCTGGACGACCCGGAGCCGGAGGAACCACACCAGGAGCTCGAGGAGCACGAGGTGGAGGACGACGAACACGAGGAGGAGGACGAGGACGACGAGGCGAACCAGGACGAGCTCGCGGAAGCCTGCCGCATCGCCTCCTCCTCGGCTGTCGCGGCCAGCATCGCGGCCTCCAGCTCCTGGTTCTCCAGCCCGGCGGCGGCCAGCCCGCCCAGCGCGAGCGCGCCCAGCAGCGCGCCGCCCACCAGCTTGGGCGACACACCGGAGCTGGGCGTCCACGGCGAGCCGTCCATCAGGGTCAGCTGGCGCGTCCCGGCCGGGGTGATCCGGCCCTTGACCGGCCTCGTGGCGAGTAGCGAGACGGCGCCCGCGAACAGCAGGAAGCCCGGGATCCAGAGGTTGGGGTGGACAGGCCCGTAGACGCCGTCGATCAGCTCGGAGGCCACGGCGAAGGCCACGACGACGAGCATCGCGAGCCAGAGCAGCCGACGGGCGGTCCGGGCCCGGTGCATCCGTTCGGGGCGGCGCATCAACCCGCGGTCGGCGAGCCGGTCGCCGATCTCCTGGACGGCCGCGGAGCGCATCACCATGCGGCGCAGCGGGGCGAGTTCACGGCTGCCGGTGGGCCCGGCGGCCTCCTGGATCGCCTGGTCGACGGCGTCGTACGGCTTGCCGCCGGTGAGCGTGACCAGGCCGGAGCGGCTGATCACGACCTGTTCGCCCAGGTGCATCCGGACGAGGGCGGTGTCGAAGACCCGGCCCGGTCCGCCGGACAGGAACGCGGTGTCGAGCAGCGGCAGACCGCGGCCGGGCAGGCCCTTGGCGTACGGGACGTGGCCGATCCGCTGCCGGGTGTGGGCGGCGTACAGGGCGGCGGCCACCAGCAGGGCGGCCGGGATGATGAAGTAACTGTCGTGCCACATGGGCGGTTCCCCCGGAATGACGATGGGTCGCTAGCCGTGCAGGGCCCGGCGCAGACGCGCGAGCGGGCCGGACGGCCGTACGGGTGCCGGGTGGAGCCACTGCTCCAGGGCCCGGCGGTGGTCGGTGGCGGGCTGGCCGCCGTCGGTGAGCACCCACTGGGCGAAGGCCCGGGCGTCGGCGCGGTAGCCGCCGTTCTGCGGGTGGGTGCGGGCGTAGCGGAGGAAGAGCGGCCCGTACTGCTCCCCGAGCAGGCGGGGCAGCTCCGGGGCCACCTTGGCGGTGGTGTCGCGCCGCTTGGCGGCGAGGCCGGTGGCCTGGGCGCCGACCTGGGCCGGGTCGAAGCCGGGCGGGACGGGCCCGCCGGCCACCAGGGCGGCCAGCAGCTCCTCCTGGCGCCGGGCCAGGCGCTCCCGGGCGGCGGTGGCGTCCCGGGGCGCGGTCGGGCCGGCCGTCGTGGTCGGATCGGTCGCCCCGGTGGGGCCGGTGGCCGTGGTGAGGTTGCCCATCCGCCGGGTGCTCCCCTCCAGCACCCGGCGGATGGCGTCCAGTTCACCGGCCAGCTCGCTGGGCGGCGGGAAGTTGGCGTCCCGCTCCAGCAGGACGCCGGGCGGTGCGATCCGGGCGCAGAGCTCGGCCAGCACCTCCAGCACGGGTTCGGTGACGGGGTGGGCGTGCGTGTCGTGCCAGATCCCGTCGACCAGGGTGCCGCCCGCGACGTGGACGTAGGCGAGCGCCTCCAGCGGCAGGCGGTCGAGTTCTGCGGCCGGGTCGACGCCGAGGTTGACCCGGTTGGTGTGCAGGTTGGCGACGTCGATCAGCAGCCGGACGCCGGTGCGCTCGACCAGCTCGGCGAGGAACTGACCCTCGGTGAACTCGTCGTCCGGCCAGGCGAGCTGGGCGGCTATGTTCTCCAGGGCGAGCGGCACCGGGAGCTGGTCCTGGGCGATCCGGACGTTCTCGGCGATCACCCGCAGCGAGTCCCGGGTCCGGGGTACGGGCAGCAGGTGGCCGGCCTCCAGGCCGCCGGCCCGGACGAAGGCCAGGTGCTCGGTGACCAGCGGGGAGCCGAGTGCCAGGGCGGTGTCGGCGAGTTGGGCGAGGCGGCCGGGATCGGGCAGGTCGGCGCCGCCGAGGCCGAGGCCGACGCCGTGCGGGACGACGGTGACGCCGCGTTCGCGCAGCACCGTCAGCGAGTGGGGCAGGTGGTCGGCGCAGATGTTCTCGGCGACCACCTCGACCCAGTCCAGGCCGGGTTGGCGCTCGACCACGGTGTCGATCTCGCCGCGCCAGCCGAGGCCGACGCCCAGGCGGGTGGGGGCGGAGGGGTCGCCGGTGGTCCGTACGGGCAGGGCCAGGGCAGGGGAAGTCATCGGTTCGCCCCCTTCTGAGGGCCGGGGTGGGAAGGGCCGTCGGGTGGTGCGGGCGTCGTCGGCAGGACCACGCGGCCGTTGTTGCTGAGGATGTCCCCGAGCGGGGTGGCTGCCAAGCCTCACCCGGTCTTCTCAGAGCATTATTTGAGCTTGCCGTTCTGATGATAATGGACTTCGATCCCCGGCCGAGGCCGTCCCCGCAGGTGAGGCGCCGTTCCGGCGGTAAATCGGAGGCGGTGCGGGGGCGTGCCCGGCTAGCGTGGGAACCCATGATTTCTTTGACTTCTTCGACTTCCCTGACCATCCGTGAATTCCGCCCCGAAGACGCCGATGCGGTGGCGGCCGCCCACCGGGCCGGGCGCGAGCACCTGGTGATGTCCGCCGAGGCCCTGCTCTGGCTGAACGACCAGCCCAACCCCGACGAGCACTTCCGCACCTTCGTCGCCGAGTGCGACGGCCGGGTGGTCGGCGCGGTGCGCTGCGCGCTGGTGCTCGGGACGACGGCCGCCGGCGTCGGGTACGCCAACGGCAGTGTGCTGCCGGAGTTCCGGCGGCGCGGCGCGGCCACCGCGCTGCTGGCCGCGGCCGAACGGCACCTGGCCGAGCACGGGGTGACCGAACTGCACACCTGGCTGGACGACGAGCCCGCCTCGCTGGCCTTCGGCGCAGCCCGGGGCTACGAGATCGGGCGCGCGGCCCAGTTCGGCGGGCGGGACCTGGCGCTGCCGCTGCCGCAGGCGCCCGTACGGCCGGCCGGCGTCGAGCTGCGCCCGGCCACCGACTGGGCGGACGACCCGCGCCCGCTGTTCCTGGTCGATGCGGACGCCCTCCGGGACGAGCCCGGCGAGGTGCCGATGGACGCCCTGGAGTACGAGGACTGGCTGCGCAGCTTCTGGGCCCGACCGGACCTGGACCGGGCGCTGACCGTCGTCGCCGTGATGGACGGCGAACCGGCCGCGTTCACCATGGCGCAGACCGACGGCGTGGACCGCTACTGGTCCGCGTTCAGCGCCAGCCGCCGGGCCTTCCGCGGGCGCGGCCTGGTCAAGCTGGCCAAGCTGGAGTCGCTGCGCCTGGCGGCCGCGGCGGGCTACCGGCGCGCGTACACCTCCAACGACGAGACCAACGCGCCGATGCTCGCGATCAACGCATGGCTCGGGTACGAGCGCTGCGCGGGGGAGCGCAAGGGCATCAAGCGCCTGAAGTGACCCTCGGTGCGGTGATTCTGACGCTCGGAATTGCCGCGAGGGGGTATTTCGGCCACGGGCGGGGACTTAACCAGGGCACACAGTTCGTGGTCGAGTCTTCCTCCGAGGGGATGATATGGACCTTCTGCTCCAGGTGTTGGTCGCATCGGTTCCGGCCGTGATCGGCTTCCTCGCGGCCCACTCCCTCGCCCGGACCAGACTGTTCCTGCGCTACGGCTTCCTGCGGGCGCTGCTGGCGCCGTACAGCCGGGTGCAGATCATCACGCCGAGCATCGAGGTCGCGGAGTTCGCCTTCACCACGGACGGCTGCCAGCTGACCAGCCGCGGGCCTAAGAACGTGCTGTTCATGCCGATGGCCGAGGCGAGGGCCATAGCGGAACTCACCGACCTGCTGCGCAAGGTCAACCGGAAGGCGACGATCGAGCTGGTGGTGGCGGGCGCGCAGGACCCGCGGATGCCGACCTTCTCGATCGGTGGCCCGAGCGTCAACGCCTACTCCGGCGGCGTGCTGGACGCGGTGTTCCCCGACTTCGCGATCGAGTACCCGGAGGCGGCCCGCGCCCGGTGGGGCGGAATGACCTTCGAGGCGCTGTTCAACCCGACCGGGGAGCTGATCCGCGACCACGGCTTCATCTTCGTGACCCGCACGCCCCGGCACGCGCCCTGCGTGGTGCTCTGCGGGGTGTTCGCGTTCGGCTCGGCGATGGCGGTGGAGGCGCTGACCACGGCGAGCCGGACCTCCCCGCTGGCGGCGCTCTTCCGCTCGGGGGAGAAAGGATTCGTCGCGGTGGAGGGCCGGGTGATCGGGCTGGACACCGTGGACGTCACGGTCGAGGTCTGCCGCGTCCTGCCCGCGCCCCGGTCGGAGGTCCCGTCGGGCTTCCGGGGCGAGGTGCCCGTCAGTCGTCCCGAACAGTGAGATAATTGGTCTCGACCACGTGGTGCGAATCCGGACAGCACGGGCGAGACCGGGTCATGAACTCCTGGTGGACGTACAGGTTTTGCCCCACTCCTGGCGCATCATGGGCATAATCGCGCACATGACGATCAACCGTGCGAACGTGAGCGCGATTGCCGAGGACCTGTACGTGTGGCTCCCCCCGAAGCGGGGCTGGGGCCTGGCCAACTGCGGCCTGCTGGCCTCCGAGACGACCGCGCTCTGGATCGACACCCCCTACGACCCCTCGATGGCCGGGGAGTTCCTCGCCGCGAGCCGCCGGCTGCTGCCGGCCGGGGTCGAGGTCGACCGGGTGGTCGTCACCCACGCCAACGGCGACCACCTGTGGGGCGCCGGGGTGCTACCGGACGCCGAGGTGATCGCCACCCGCGAGGCGCTGGAGCACATCCACTGGGAGCCCACCCCGCAGCAGCAGCACGCCCTCGTCACCAACAGCGACCCGGACTCCCTGCTCGGCGGCTACCTCAGGGAGCACTTCGGGCGGTTCGACTGGTCCGGCACCGACCCGGTGCACCCGGACACCGTCTTCACCGGCGAGCTGGAGCTGCGGGTCGGCCGCTACCCCGTGCAGATCACCAGCCTGCCCGCCGCCCACACCGGCGGCGACCTGATGGTCCACCTCCCGCACCAGCGCGCGGTGTTCACCGGCGACGTGATCTTCGCCTCGACGCCCGAGCAGCCCGGCGACCACCCCTCGCACTGGGCCGGCCCACTGGAGAACATCGTCGGCGCCTGCGAGCAGGCCCTGGCCACCGGCGCGGAGATCTTCGTCCCCGGCCACGGCCCGGTGCTCGACCGCGAGGGCGTCCGGGAGCACATCGGCTACCTCGCGTACGTCCGCGAGCGCGCCCACACCCTGCACGCCGCCGGCATACCCGCGCTGGACGCCGCCCGGCGGGTGATCGCCGAGCAGCGCCACCCCGAACTCGGCCTGCCCGAGCGGCTGGTGCTCACCGTCGCGGCCGAGTACCGGCACCTGGACGGCTCGGCGGCGCCGGGCGCGCTGGACGCCATGGGACAGGTCGCCCTGGTCGCCCGGGAGCTGGCCGAGGACGCCGTCGCCCGGATCTCGCGCCCGCGCTCCGACCGGGGCTGAGCCCCCCGCCCGCCCAAGTCCGGCCCCGCCCCGTCCGGCCCGACCCGCAAGCACCCCCGAGGACTCCGATGACGCAGATCGCGCTGATCGCCCTGGCGCTGGTCGCCGCCGTGGCCGCGGCCGTGCTCGCCCGCGGCCGGGCCGGGGCCGTCGCCCGCGCGGCGGCCGCCGAGACCGCGCTCACCCGGGCCGAGGAGCGCGCCCGCGTCGCCGAGGGCCGGCTCGCCCGCGCCGAGCAGCAACTGCGCGAGGCGCAGGACACCGCCCGGCGCGCCACCGAGGAGGCCCGGCGGGCGGAGGGCCGCACCCGCGCCGCCGAGGACGCCGTCCACGAGGCGCAGGACACGGCCCGGGAAGCGCAGGAAGCCGTCCGGGACGCCGCCCAGCAGGGCGCCGCCGCGACCACCCGCGCCGAGGAGGCCGACCACCGCCGCGCCGCCGCCGAGGCCCGCGCCGCCGCGCTGCTCGCCGAGATCGGCCACCTCGCCCGCGAACGGGTCGCCGCCACCGCCGTACGGCTCACCCACGCCAACGCCCCGCTGGTCGGCCCGCTGGACCCGCAGGCCGCCGGCCCGGAGGCCGTCCGGGCCCTGCAGTCCGTCCTGGACGCCACCGCCGCCGCCCTCGCCGACGAGCGCGAACGGGTGGACGCCGCCGCCCGCGCCGCCATGCGCGGCGCCACCTCCCGGATCCAGACCCTGCTCTACCAGATCCAGAGCCTGGTCCAGCACCTCCAGCACGACAACGACGACCCCCGGCTGCTGGAGGTCGACTTCCGCAACGAGATCGCGCTGCGCCGGATCCAGACCGTCGGCGTGCTCTGCGAGGCCTGGCCGGGCCTGGCCCGCACCGACTCGCCGCTCGCCGAGGTCGTCGTCGGCGCGCTCTCCCGGGTGCCCGGCTACGGCCGGATCAAGGTCGCCAACCACCTGCGGGAGCACCGGCTCGCGGTGGTCGCCCGGGCCGCCGAGCCGATCGCCGTCACCATCGCCGAACTGCTCGCCAACGCCACCGCCTACTCCCACCCGGAGACCGACGTCCCGGTCACCGTCCAGCAGGTCGGCCGCGGCGCGCTGGTGATCATCGACGACAGCGGCATCGGCATGGACGAGGACCAGCTGCACCGCGCCCGCCGACTGCTCGCCGGCCCGCCGGACCTCCTGCTCACCGAACTCGGCAACCCGCCCAAGACCGGCTTCGCGGTGATCGGCAAACTGGCCCGCCAGTACGGCTTCTCCTGCCACATCGAGCCCTCGCCGTACGGCGGCATGCGGACCATCCTGCGCATCCCGGCCGGGCTGGTGACCGTCGTCGACGACGGGCGGCCGCTGTCGGTGCTCACCCCGCTGCCGCTGCGGGCCGGCGCCGGGCCCGCCCCCGCGCCCACCGTCGCCGCCGTCCCGCCGATGCGCGCCGCCGACGAGCAGGACGGCCCGCAGCTCGCCGACCGCCACCACCAGCCCGGGCCGCACCCGGCACCGGCCATCCACGTGGTACCCGACCCGGGCGCGAACGGCCCGGTGGCCGGCCCGGCTGCGGACGCGCCGGCTGCGGACTCCGGGGCCTCCCAGGGCTCTCCGGCCTCCCAGGGCTCTCCGGCCGCTCCGGAGTTCCCGACTTCTCCGGACTCTCCGGCCGCTCCGGAGTTCCCGACTTCTCCGGACTCTCCGGCCGATGACGGCACCGGCCTGCCCACCCGGCGCCGCCGCCGTCCGCTGGCCGCCGAGGAGGCCGGTACGCCCACCGCCACCGCCACCGCCACCGCCGCCCCCGGCCGGTCCCCCGAGCAGGCCGCCGCCCACTGGCAGGCGCTGCAGCAGGGCACCGACTCCGGCCGCGCCGCCGTGGCGCAGGCCGCCCGCGAGAGCGCCGCAGGGGAGCGTGCCGCCCGTGAGAGCGCCGCCCGCGAGAGCGCGCCGACCGAGGACAGCACGAGCACCGCCGGCAACCCCGCCACCCCCGGCGACCCCGTCGCCGCCCGCCCCACCGGTGACCACACCACCGGCCCGACGACCTTAGAAGGAGCCGAGCAGTGAGCAGCTCGCCGAGCCCGACCGCCACCGACGAGATCTCGTGGGTGCTGACCCCGCTGCTGGAGCTGCCGGGTGTGCTGCACGCGGTCATCGCCACCGGGGACGGCCTGGTCGAAGGCGCCTCGGGCGGCCTGGGGCGGGCCTCCGCCGAGCGGGTCGCCGCGATGACCGCCACGGTGCACGCCGCCGCCCGCGCGTTCACCACCGCGTTCACCGACACCGAGCGGCCGCGACTGGCCCAGACCGTGGTGGAGTCCGACCTCGGCTACGCCATCGTCGTCCCGGCCGGGGAGAACACCTCGCTCGCCGTGTTCACCGCCCCGGACGCTCAACTCGGCAACGTGTCATACCAGATGCAGGTGCAGGTCGCCGCCCTGGGCCGCGCGCTCGCGAGCCCGCCCCGGCGGCAGGACGACACCGCCCGGTCATGACCGCCGCCCCCCGCAGGCGGATGGTGCCCGCCTACCTGGCCACCGGCGGCCGCAGCCGTCCCGGCACCGAGGGCTTCGAGCGGCTCACCGTCCTGTTCGCCGACCGTGCCGACCCGCCGACCGGGCTCGAACCCGAACACCGCCGGCTCTGGGAACTGCTGCGCCCCGGCGCGCTGACCGTGGTGGAGGCCGCCGCGCACCTGCGCCTGCCGGTCAGCGCCACCGTCTTCCTCGCGGCCGATCTGGTCGCGGCGGGCTGTCTGCACGCCCGCGCGCCGATCCCGCGCGCCCAGCAGACCGACCGCTCCATCGTCGAGAGGCTCCTCGTTGGACTCCGTGCGCTCCGGTGACCGGGCCGGTGATTGGGCCGGTGACCCCGTAGGCCGGGCCGTCGGTGACCCGGTCGGGCAGCCGGCCGGTCGGCCGGCCGGGGTGGGCTACCTGCCCGACCGGGACCAGACGCTGATGAAGCTGGTGGTCGCCGGCCCGTTCGGGGTCGGCAAGACCACCCTCATCCGCACCCTCTCCGAGATCGCCACCCTGCACACCGAGGAGGCGATGACGGAGACCGGACGGCCGGTGGACGACCTGGCCGGCCTGCCCGAGAAGACCACCACCACCGTCGCCGTGGACTTCGGCCGGCTCACCCTGCCCGGCAACGTCGTGCTCTACATGTTCGGCACCCCCGGCCAGCGCCGCTTCTTCCCGCTCTGGCAGGACATCGCCCGCGGCGCCCTGGGCGCCCTGGTGCTCGCCGACACCCGTCGGCTGTCCGACTCCTTCGAGATCATGGACATGGTCGAGGAGCAGGGCCTGCCGTACGCCGTCGCCGTCAACTGCTTCCCGGACGCGCCGGTCCACCCGGTCGCGGTGCTCCGCGCCCACCTGGACCTGCACCCCGCCACCCCGCTGCTGCTCTGCGACGCCCGCGAGCGCGAGGCCAGCCTGGACGCGCTGATCGCGCTGGCCGAGCACGTGCTCGAGGCCCTGCCAGCCGCCTCCACCGCCTCCCAGGAGCGCCCGTGACCGTCGAGACCCGCCCGACCCCGATCCACGGCCCGGTCTTCGCCGCCGACCCCCAACTCGTGTACGAGCGGCTGCGCCGGCACGGCCCGGTCGCCCCGGTGGAGATCGCGCCCGGCGTGGAGGCCCTGCTGGTCACCGACTACCAGGCCGCCCTGGACCTGCTGCGCGACTCCGACACCTTCTCCAAGGACTCCCGCGCCTGGCAGCAGACCGTCCCGCCGGACTCCCCGCTGCTGCCGGTCCTCGGCTACCGCCCGACCGCCCTGTTCACCGACGGCGAGACGCACGCGCGCTACCGCGCGGCGATCACCGACGCCCTCGCGCTGTTCGAACCGCACCGGCTGCAGCGCCAGGTCGCCGAGACCGCCCACCGGCTGATCGACCGCTTCGCCGCGGTCGGCCGCGCCGACCTGATCGCCGAGTACGCCCGCCAGCTGCCCGCCTTCGTGCTCACCACCTGGTTCGGGGTGCCCGAGGAGCAGCACGCCGAGGTGGTCGCCGCGATCACCGGACTGATCGAGTCCACCGCGCAGGCCGGCGCCGCGTACGGGAAGCTCCTCGCGGTGGTCACCGCCATGGTCGCCGAGCGCCGCGAACGCCCCCGGCACGACCTCACCTCCTGGTTCGTCACCCACCCGGTCGGGCTGGACGACGACGAGGCGATCCGGCAGATCAGCCTGACCATGATCGCCGGGCACGAGCCGACCACCAACCTGATCGGCAACGCCCTGCTGCGCCTGCTCACCGACGCCCGCTACGCCGGCTCGCTGTTCGGCGGCGCGATGACCGCCTACCAGGCGATCGACGAGGTGCTCTGGCACGAACCGCCGCTGGCCAACCTCTCGGCCCACTACCCGCGCTACGACATCGTCTTCCACGGCCGCGAGATCAAGGCCGGCACCCTCCTGCTGGTCTCCTACGCGGCCGCCAACTCCCAGGCCGCGCCGCCCACCGACGGCGGCGAACTGCGCAGCGGTGAGAGCGCCCACCTGGCCTGGGCGGCCGGCCCGCACGCCTGCCCGGCCCGCGATCCGGCCCTGCTGATCGCGATCACCGCGATCGAGCAGCTGGGCAGCCGCCTCAGCGACCTCGAACTGGCCACCCCGGCCGAGGAGTTGCTTTGGCGCCCGGGCCCGTTCCACCGCGCCCTGGTGCACCTCCCGGTCCGCTTCGAGCCGACGGCGGGGTAGCGCCCGGACGGCACGAAAGCCGGGACGGCACGAAAGCCGGGACGGCACGGACCCGGACAGCACGGAGGCCCGGACACCGTGCGGTGTCCGGGCCTCCTGCCGCCCGTCCTACTCGGCGGGCCTGAGCGTCAGCGAGATGCTGTTGATGCAGTACCGCTGGTCCGTCGGCGTGCCGTAGCCCTCGCCGTCGAAGACGTGCCCAAGGTGCCCGCCGCAGCGCGCGCACCGCACCTCGACCCGGCGCATGCCGAGCGTGGTGTCCTCGATGTACTGGACCCGGTCCTCCGCCAGCGGCGCGTAGTACGACGGCCAGCCGCAGTGGCTGTCGAACTTGGTCTCGGAGCTGAACAGCTCCGCGCCGCAGGCCCGGCAGCCGTACACGCCGACCGTCTTGGTGTCGGTGTACTCACCGGCGAACGGGCGCTCGGTGCCCGCCTCGCGGAGCACGTGGTACTCCTCCGGGCTGAGCTGGGCGCGCCACTCGGCCTCGGACTTCTCGATCTCGTAGCTCATCACGGCTCCCGGTCGCGGTGGACGTACGTCAGACGTTGGAAGCAACGTTCGCGAGCTGCTCCAGAATTTCCGGCCCGAGGTTGGTGACGTCGCCCGCGCCCATGGTGAGCAGCAGGTCGCCGGGGCGGGCGAGGCCGGCCAGCAGGGCGGGGGCGGCGGCGAAGGAGTGCTCGGCGGTCACCTCGGCGCCGGCCCGGTGGGCCGCGTCGATGATCAGCTCGCTGGTCACGCCCGGGATCGGGTCCTCGCGGGCCGGGTAGATGTCCAGCACCACGGAGGCGTCGGCCAGCGCCAGGGCCTGGCCCATCTCCTCGGCGAGCTGCTGGGTGCGGCTGAACAGGTGCGGCTGGAAGACCACCAGCACCCGGCCCGCGCCGTCCAGGCCCTCGCGGATCGCCTCCAGGTCGGCGGCCATCTCGGTGGGGTGGTGGGCGTAGGAGTCGATCACCTGGACGCCGGCGGCCTCGCCCTTGAGCTGCAGGCGGCGGCGCACGCCGGTGTAGGCGCCGAGCGCCTTGGCCAGGTCGGCGGCCGGGACGCCCAGCGCGACGCCGGCGGCGAGCGCGGCGACGGCGTTGTGGGCGTAGTGGCGGCCGGGCACCGAGACGGTGAAGGTCAGCTCGGTGCCGTCCAGGACGACGGTGACCTCGCTGGTCATGCCGTGGGCGACCACCGAGAGGACCCGGACGTCGGCGTCCTCGGCGGCGCCGACGGTGACCACGTTCAGGCCCTCGCGGCCGGCCACCCGGGAGGTCAGCTCGCGGGCGCCGTCGTGGTCGGCCGAGACCACCAGGGTGCCGCCGGGGACGATCCGGCCGACGAAGGTCTCGAAGGACTCGTAGATCTCGTCGATCGAGGCGTAGTTGGCGTGGTGGTCCAGCTCCACGTTGAGCACGATCGCCACCTCGGGCGCGTACTTGTGGAAGCTGCGGTCGCTCTCGTCGGCCTCGGCGACGAAGATCTCGCCGGTGCCGTGGTGGGCGTTGGAGCCGGGCGCGTCGAGGTCGCCGCCGATCGCGTAGGACGGGTCGACGCCCAGCTCGCCGAGGGCGACGGCGAGCATGCTGGTGGTGGTGGTCTTGCCGTGGGTGCCGGCCACCGCGAGCGCGCGGCGGCCGCCCATCAGCGCGGCCAGCGCGTCGGAGCGGTGCACCACCGGGATGCCGCGCTCGCGGGCGGCGGCCAGCTCCGGGTTGTCGGTGCGGATCGCGCTGGAGACGACCACGCTGCTGGTGCCGTCCGGCACGTGCTCGGCGGCGTGGCCGACGTGCACGGTGGCACCGAGGGCGCGCAGCGCGAGGACGGTCTCGGACTCCTTGGAGTCGCTGCCGGAGACGCTGGCACCGCGCACTGCGAGGATCTTCGCCAGGCCGGACATCCCGGCGCCGCCGATGCCGATGAAGTGCGGGGCGTGCAGGTCGTGCGCGGCGTCGTTCAAGGCGTGGCTCCGTACGGGCGGGGGCAGACAGGTCAAGCGGACGGGTCGGTGCGTATCGACGTCACCCACGTCACCGACGTCGGAAACATCGGAAACGTCGGAAACGTCGCGGACGTCACAGGCGCCGGAACCGTCCTCGCGGGCGGACCGCAAGGACGATTCTGCACCACCGGCGCGCGGAGTCAGGAGTCGCTGGCGAACAGCCTCAGCACCGGCACCCCCACCTTGTGCCGGGCCTGGGAGGCCCAGTCGCGGTGGAAGAACTCCTCCACGAAGTGCGGGGAGGTGAGCACCACCACCTCGTCCGCCCGGTGCGCCTCGACGACCGCGCGCAGCCGTTCCAGGGGTTTCTCCTCGACCAGCTCGCCCACCGCCTCGGCTCCGGCCGAGCGCAGGTGGCGCAGGCTGTGCTCCAGCGACTCGGTGGCCACGGTGGGCCCGCTCTCGGACTCGTCGTGCTCGCGCACCACCTTGTCGAGGTGGCCGAGGGCGACGTCGTCCAGCGCCCGCAGCAGTTCGTCCTGCTTGCCGCGCGGCTGCATCAGGACGACGAAGGAGACCTTCTCGTCGCTGTGGAGCGTGGTGACGAGCTCCACGTCCGCGGCGGAGAGAGCCTTTTCGATCATCAGTACCGTCTTGAACACGTGAGTCCCTTCCAGTGGCCGGCCCCCGGGCCCCGGCATCGCATAACGGGATCACGATCGGGGGGTCACGGGGTCATTCCGAACCCAGGTGACGCAGGTAACGGGTGAAGAGGAATCCTTTCTGCTCGATCAATGAGACCAGCCGCATCCGCTGCACGTCAGGCATTTCCGCATCGTGGAGGATGCGCGGCGCGTCGCCGCCGGTGAGCAGCGGGGCCAGCGACAGGCACAGTTCGTCCACCAGGTCCGCCGCCGCGAGCTGCCCCAGCAGGCGCGGGCCGCCCTCGGCCAGCAGCCGGGTCCAGCCCCGCTCGGCCAGCGCCGCGACGCCCGCCCGCAGGTCCACCGAACCGGTGCCGGCGAGCACCAGGTCGGCCACCTCGGCGACCGCCCGGCGACGCTCCGCGGAGGCGTCCTCGGTGGTGATCACCACCGTTCTGACCAGCGGTTCCGTGAACAGTGGCGCGGTCAGGTCCAGCTGCAGCGAGCGGGTCACGACCGCGATCACCGGGGCCGGCGCCTGCCCCGCCGCGGTCCGGGCCGCCGCGAACTCCTTGCGGGCCCGGGCCGGCCGGTAGCCCTCGGCGCGGACCGTCTCCGCGCCCACCAGCACCACGTCCGACAGCGCCCGCAGCACCCCGAAGATCCGCTTGTCGGCGTCGCCGGAGAGCCCCTCGGACAGGCCGTCGAGCCGTGCCCCGCCGTCCAGGCCGGCCACCATGTTGGCGCGCAGCCAGGGGCGACCCCGATTCACCTGTTCGGGGTACGCGTACACGGCGGCGAGCGACTCCAGAGCGGCCGGATCGGCGACCGGCCGACCCAGCGGGCTGATCAACTGTTGCATGTCCTCAGTGTTCCACCGCAGGCCGTCCCCGGGCGGTTCGGAGGCGGCCGGGACCAGGCGTACCCTCTACTACCGTGCCCGCAGCCTCCCGCCCCGACACCGCGACCGAGTCCATAGCCACCGCGAGCGCGGCCGGCTCCCCGATCGCGCTCACCGACCGCCGCCCCGTCGTGCCCGCCGAGCGGCTGGTCGCCGAGATGGTTCCGCCGCCCCGGTTCGCCGGCGTGAGCTTCGGGTCGTACATCCCGGACCAGAGCCAGCCGAGCCAGTACGAGGCCGTCCAGGTCCTGGAGCAGTTCGCGGCCACCCTCGCGGGAGGAAACGGTTCCGCGCCCAAGCGCAGCTGGTTCCGCCGCTCCGCCCCCGCGCCCACCGGCCCGGCCGGGGTCTACCTCGACGGCGGCTACGGCGTCGGCAAGACCCACCTGCTCGCCTCGCTGTGGCACGCCGCGCCCGGCCCCAAGGCCTTCGGCACCTTCGTCGAGCTGACCAACCTGGTCGGCGCGCTCGGCTTCCAGCAGGCCGTCCGGACCCTCTCCGGGCACACGCTGCTCTGCATCGACGAGTTCGAGCTCGACGACCCGGGCGACACCGTGCTGGTCTCCACCCTGCTCGGCCGCCTGGTCGACAACGGCGTCAAGCTGTGCGCCACCTCGAACACCCTGCCGGAGAAGCTTGGCGAGGGCCGCTTCGCCGCCGCCGACTTCCTGCGCGAGATCCAGGGCCTGTCCGCGCACTTCCGCCCGCTGCGGATCGACGGCCAGGACTACCGCCACCGCGGCCTGCCCGACGCCCCGCCGCCGTACTCCGACGAGGCCGTCGAGGCCACCGCCGCCCGCACCCCCGGCGCCTCCCTGGACGGCTTCGACGCCCTGCTCGCCCACCTCTCCGCCGTCCACCCCAGCCGCTACGGCGCGCTGCTGGACGACGTCACCGCCGTCTGCCTGCGCGGCGTGCACCGGGTCGACGACCAGTCCACCGCCCTGCGCCTGGTCGTCCTGGCCGACCGCATGTACGACCGCGAACTGCCCATCACCGCTTCCGGGATCCCCTTCGACCAGGTCTTCCCCGAGGAACTGCTCCGCGGCGGCTACCGCAAGAAGTACCTGCGCGCCGTCTCCCGCCTGGTCGCCCTCGCCCGCGACAGCGAGAAGCTGAACGACAGCGAGCAGCTGACCCGGGGGTGAACCTCTTCGAGGGCGGGGGCCACGAGCTCGACCTGCGCAACGGCGCCACCGAGGTGCTGGTCGAGGTCCTGATGCTCGCGGTCACCGCCCTGGCCCGCCAGGGCTGGGAGTACGGCTTCGCCGCCGAGCTCGCCCGCCAGGACCAGCACCTGATGGGCCGCGGCACGGTGGGACTGCGCCTGGAGGACCTCGACTGGGGCCCCGACCCGGAACAGGGCCGCGCCTTCGCCCTCGCCGTCGTCGACCTGGCCCTCACCCGGCACCGCTGGGACGAGCTCGGCTACCACCCCCCGTACACCGAGGGCCACCTGCGCACCCTCCGCCGGATGGTCGAGGACACCCGCCCCACCGCCGTGCCGGCCTCCGGAGCCGCGGCCGGCCCGGCCGAGGTCACCGCCGCCTGCTGCGTCCGCCACCGGGTCCTCACCCCGCTCGCCTGGTACCCGGCCTGCGTGTTCTGCGGCCGGGGCTGAGCGAAGCGGTCCCGCTTGTCAGTGGCGGGTCGTACGGTGGACTCGTGCGTCCCATCACGAGTATTGAGCGGTCCGTGGCGCCCTTCGAGGTCGTCAGCCCCTTCCAGCCGAACGGCGACCAGCCGGCGGCGATCGCCGAGCTGGAGCGGCGGATCAGGGGAGGGGAGAAGGACGTCGTGCTGCTCGGTGCCACCGGTACCGGCAAGTCGGCCACCACGGCCTGGATGATCGAGAAGCTGCAGCGGCCCACCCTGGTGATGGCGCCGAACAAGACGCTGGCCGCGCAGCTGGCGAACGAGTTCCGCGAGCTGCTGCCGAACAACGCGGTCGAGTACTTCGTCTCGTACTACGACTACTACCAGCCCGAGGCGTACGTCCCGCAGACGGACACCTACATCGAGAAGGACTCCTCGATCAACGAGGAGGTCGAGCGGCTGCGCCACTCGGCGACCAACTCGCTGCTCACCCGCCGGGACGTGATCGTGGTCGCGTCCGTCTCCTGCATCTACGGCCTCGGCACACCGCAGGAGTACGTGGACCGGATGGTGCCGCTCAAGGTCGGCCAGGAGATCGACCGTGACGTCCTGCTGCGCCGCTTCGTGGACATCCAGTACGCCCGCAACGACGTCGCCTTCTCCCGCGGCACCTTCCGGGTGCGCGGCGACACCATCGAGATCTTCCCGGTCTACGAGGAGCTCGCCGTCCGGATCGAGATGTTCGGCGACGAGATCGAGGCGCTCTACACCCTGCACCCCCTCACCGGCGAGATCATCAGCCAGGACGAGTCGGTCTACGTCTTCCCCGCCTCGCACTACGTGGCCGGCCCCGAGCGCATGGAGCGCGCGATCACCGGCATCGAGAAGGAGCTGGAGGGGACGCTCGCCAGGCTGGAGAAGCAGGGCAAGCTGCTGGAGGCCCAGCGGCTGCGGATGCGCACCACCTACGACATCGAGATGCTGCGCCAGATCGGCACCTGCTCGGGCGTCGAGAACTACTCGATGCACTTCGACGGCCGCGAGCCCGGCTCCCCGCCGAACACCCTGCTCGACTACTTCCCGGAGGACTTCCTCCTGGTCATCGACGAGTCGCACGTCACCGTCCCGCAGATCGGCGCGATGTACGAGGGCGACGCCTCGCGCAAGCGCACGCTGGTCGAGCACGGCTTCCGGCTGCCGTCCGCGATGGACAACCGCCCGCTGAAGTGGGAGGAGTTCCTGGGCCGGATCGGCCAGACGGTGTACCTGTCGGCGACGCCGGGCCCGTACGAGCTGTCGCGCGGCGACGGCCAGGTCGAGCAGATCATCCGCCCGACCGGCCTGATCGACCCCGAGGTGATCGTCAAGCCCACCGAGGGCCAGATCGACGACCTGGTGCACGAGGTCCGCACGCGGGTCGAGCGGGACGAGCGCGTGCTGGTCACCACGCTGACCAAGAAGATGGCCGAGGACCTCACCGACTACATGCTCGGCCTGGACATCCGGGTCCGGTACCTGCACAGCGACGTGGACACCCTGCGCCGGGTGGAGCTGCTGCGCGAGCTGCGGGCGGGCCGGTTCGACGTGCTGGTCGGCATCAACCTGCTGCGCGAGGGCCTGGACCTGCCCGAGGTGTCGCTGGTGGCGATCCTGGACGCGGACAAGGAGGGCTTCCTGCGCTCCGGCACCTCGCTGATCCAGACGATCGGCCGTGCCGCCCGCAACGTCTCCGGCCAGGTCCACATGTACGCGGACCGGATCACGCCGTCGATGGAGAAGGCGATCGACGAGACCAACCGCCGCCGGGAGGTGCAGCAGGCCTACAACAAGAAGCACGGGATCGACCCGCAGCCGCTGCGGAAGAAGATCGGCGACATCCTGGACACCCTCGCCCGCGAGGACGTGGACACCGACGAGCTGCTGTCCACCGGGTACCGGAACCAGGGGAAGGGCAAGGCCCCGGTGCCGTCGCTGGGCGCGGACCGCAAGCCCGCCAAGTCCCTGCCGGCCGCCGAACTCGCGGACCTGATCCAGGAGATGACCGACCGGATGCACACGGCCGCCGCCGACCTGCAGTTCGAGGTCGCGGCCCGGCTCCGCGACGAGGTCAAGGAACTGAAGAAGGAACTGCGGCAGATGCGCGAGGCCGGCGTGGCCTGACGGGACGGTCGGGGCTTGGCCGGAATGACACCGGTCAAGCTCCGAGGTGTCTCAGCCTTGCCACAAACGGGGAAACCCTGAGGAGACGGGGGCGCCGCAGGGCCTAGGCTGGCCTGCGGCATCGTGCTCAAGGGACGGGCGCGGGCCTACGCAGAGGGGGCCTCAGCCGGGGGACGGCGACGGGGTGTTCCACCGTGGTGCCGGGCGGCAGCGACCGCGCGGCCGGCAGAGAGGACAACGTCGTGTCGGTGAACCTGGCCAAGGGGCAGCGGGTCAGCCTCCAGAAGGGGCCGGGCAGCGCCCTGACCGTGGTCCGGATGGGCCTCGGCTGGCAGGCCGCCCCCAAGCGGGGCCTGTTCGGCAGCCGTACCCGGACGATCGACCTGGACGCCTCGGCGCTGCTGTACGCCGAGACGACCCCGTCCGACGTGGTGTTCTTCCAGCACCTGGAGAGCAACGACGGCTCCGTCCGGCACACCGGGGACAACCTTCAGGGCGGCTCCGGCGCCGAGGACGACGAGGCGATCCTGGTGGACCTGCTGCACGTGCCGGCGCACATCACCCAGGTGGTGTTCACGGTGAGCTCGTACACCGGGCAGACCTTCGCCGAGGTGCAGCGGGCGCACTGCCGGCTGGTGGACGAGACCACCGGGCTGGAGCTGGCCCGCTACGAGCTCGCGGGCGGCGGGCCGCACACCGGGCAGATCATGGCGAAGGTGGTCCGGGACGGCGACGGCGGTTGGGAGATGCAGGCGATCGGCGCGCCGGCCAAGGGGCGCACCTTCCAGGACCTGCTGCCGGCGATCGAGCCCTATCTCTGACGGTTCTTTACCTTCTTTACCTTTCTTTGTCTTCCCTGTTACTCTCGAGAGCAGCGGAGGGGAGTATTCCTCGACAGCCGACCCCGTCATCACGGGTGCCCATCGCGGCGCCCCGGGGCGGCCGGCCCGATGGGCGGAAGAGACCTCCGGCAGTGACGATGTCTGTCGCGCCTACCTGCCGGAGGAGCAGTAGTGGACGTTTCCGTAACCATGTGGGTCACCACGATCGGTGTGCTGATCGCCCTGATCGTGGCCGATTTCTTCATCGGTGGCCGCAAGCCGCACGAGGTCTCGATCAAGGAGGCCGGGATCTGGACGGCCGTCTGGGTCGTGCTGGCGCTGCTCTTCGGCGGTTTCCTCTGGTGGCACTCCGGCGGGCAGCCCGCGGGTGAGTTCTTCGCCGGCTACATCACCGAGAAGTCGCTCAGTGTCGACAACCTCTTCGTGTTCATCCTGATCATGGGCAAGTTCGCGGTGCCCAGGATCTACCAGCAGCGCGTGCTGATGTTCGGCGTGATCATCGCGCTGGTGCTCCGGGCGGCGTTCATCGCCGGCGGCGCGGCGCTGGTCTCCGAGTTCTCCTGGGTGTTCTTCATCTTCGGCGGCTTCCTGATCTGGACCGCCTGGAAGCTGGTCAAGGAGGCCCGGGCCGACGAGGAGGAGGACGAGGAGTTCGAGGAGAACCGCCTGCTCAAGTCGATCACGCGGCGCTTCCCGTCCACCGACGACTACCGTGGCACCAAGCTGTTCATCAGGGAGAACGGCCGCCGGCTGATCACCCCGATGCTGATCGTCATGCTGGCGATCGGGACGACGGACGTGCTGTTCGCCCTGGACTCGATCCCGGCCATCTTCGGCCTCACCCAGGACCCGTACATCGTCTTCACTGCCAACGCCTTCGCCCTGATGGGCCTGCGCCAGCTGTACTTCCTGATCGGCGGCCTGCTGAAGAAGCTGGTCCACCTGTCCTACGGCCTGTCGGTGATCCTCGGCTTCATCGGCGTGAAGCTGGTGCTGCACGCCGCCCACGAGGCCGGGGCGAACGTCCCGGAGATCGGCATCCCGTTCTCGCTCGGCTTCATCGTGGTCGTGCTGGCCGTCACGACGTTCACCAGCCTGCGAGCCTCGAAGAAGGCCGCCGAGGCCGAGCAGGCCGAGCCCGCGAAGCTGGACGCCTGAGGCTCGACGCCTGAGGCTCGACGCCCGGAACAGCCGAGGCCCCCGTGACCGCCATCCGGTCGCGGGGGCCTCGGCCGTGTGCGGGGCGCCCCGGCTACCAGCCGCGGTCGCGCCACTCGTCGAGGTGCGGGCGTTCGGCGCCGAGGGTGGTGTCGTTGCCGTGGCCGGGGTAGACCCAGGCCTCGTCCGGGAGGACGTCGAAGATCTTCTCGTTGACGTCCCGGAAGAGGCTCTTGAAGGCCTCCGGGTCGCCCCAGGTGTTGCCGACGCCGCCGGGGAAGAGGCAGTCGCCGGTGAAGACGTGCTGGTGGCCCTGGGGGTCGTCGTAGATCAGGACGATGGCGCCCGGGGTGTGCCCGACCAGGTGGCGGACGGTGAGCTCGACGTCGCCGACCCGCAGCTTGTCACCGTCGGCGAGTCGCAGCTCGGTGGGCACGTCGATGCCCTCGGCGTCGTGCTCGCCGGCGGCGGTGCGGGCACCGGTGGTGGCGACCACCTCGGCCAGCGCGCCCCAGTGGTCGTGGTGCCGGTGGGTGGTGACCACGGTTTCGAGGTCGTCGCCGACGGTCTCCAGCAGCACCGGGGCGTCGGCGGCGGCGTCGATCAGCAGCTGCTCGTCGGTGGCCCGGCAGCGCAGCAGGTAGGCGTTGTTGTCGTACGGGCCGACGGCCACCTTGGTGATGATCAGGTGCGCCAGCTCCCGCACGTCCGGCGGCCCGCCGACCTTGACCGCTCCGTGGTACGTCATCCGTCCGCTCCTCGTCCTAGTCCGGGCCCGGCAACAGGGTTCAGGATCATCCTCGCGCCGTCAGCCCATGGGGGGAAGCTGGGGGAGGGCGGTGTCGGGGGTGCGGCTCAGGCCGGC
The DNA here is from genome assembly GCF_055575755.1 of Kitasatospora sp. NPDC034035. Taxonomy (NCBI): domain Bacteria; kingdom Bacillati; phylum Actinomycetota; class Actinomycetes; order Kitasatosporales; family Streptomycetaceae; genus Kitasatospora; species Kitasatospora sp. NPDC034035. The sequence continues at coordinate 24,205 of NZ_JBVISA010000015.1, forward strand.
ACCGGCGGAGCGGCCGGAGAGCCAGGCGGTGAGGGCGCGGACGGGGCCCTCGACGGCGAGCTGCGGGGCGCCCGAGCCGATCACGGCGCGGTCCTCGGTGTCGGCGGCGACCAGCTCGACGGCGGGCAGGTCGGCCTCGTCGGCCAGGTTTCCGGCGAGCTTGCGGAACTGGGCGACGGCGAAGTCCTGCGGCCACTGTGCGGGGGTGTGGCCGGCGTCGAGGTCGACGTGGTGGTACTCGAGCTCCAGCAGGCGCTTGTGCGGGATGTCGGAGGCCGGGAAGAGGTAGCCGGAGCGGTGCTTGACCGTCGCGGCCCAGGCCTCGGGGGTCATCAGCGCGGCAGCCTCGGCGAAGCGGGCGTGCGAGGCGCGCAGGTCGGCGAGGTGGACGTCGAGCGGGCGGGGCGCGTCGCGCTCGATGTCCTGGTCGCGGGCCTCGTTGCTCGCGTACTGCGGGATGTCGGTGCCGGTGCGGGCGCCGGTCAGCAGGTTGACCAGGGAGTCGGCGTTGCGGGCGAGGTGGGCCAGTACGTGGCCGCGGGTCCAGCCGGGGAGGGCGGAGGGTTCGGTGACGGCCTCGGGCTTCAGTGCGGAGACGGTCTGCAGCAGGCGCTGGGTGCTCTCCTCGACCTGGCTCAGCCAGGAGGCGGCGGAGGCGGCGGCGGACTGCGGGTCGGTCATCGAATCTGCCTTCGGTAGGGACGGCGCGTTGCCCGCGGGGGGCTTCGCTCGTTGACCAGGCGACGCTATCGCCGAATCCGGGCCCTGAGCAGGGCGTTTTTCGGTACGCGGACAGTGTGGGTACGGACGGTCCCGGGGTGGTCCTCACTCGTTCGGGTGGTCTCCACTGGACAGAGTCGAGATTCGAACGTCTGAGCTATAGGCTGGCTGCCGCATCCTGGAAGAAGTACCGAATCTCACCGCAAGCCATCTCGCCCCGGAGAAAGGCGCCAGAAGCAGTGGCCGACCGCCTCATCGTCCGCGGTGCTCGCGAGCACAACCTCAAGAACGTCTCGCTCGACCTGCCCCGCGACTCCCTCATCGTCTTCACGGGCCTCTCCGGCTCCGGCAAGTCCTCGCTCGCCTTCGACACGATCTTCGCCGAGGGCCAGCGCCGCTACGTCGAGTCGCTGTCCTCCTACGCCCGTCAGTTCCTCGGGCAGATGGACAAGCCCGACGTGGACTTCATCGAGGGCCTCTCCCCGGCCGTCTCGATCGACCAGAAGTCCACCAACCGCAACCCCCGTTCGACCGTCGGCACGATCACCGAGGTCTACGACTACCTGCGTCTGCTGTTCGCCCGGATCGGCAAGCCGCACTGTCCGCACTGCGGCCGCCCGATCGCCAAGCAGTCGCCGCAGGCGATCGTGGACAAGGTGCTGGAGCTCGCCGAGGGCACCCGCTTCCAGGTGCTGAGCCCGGTGGTGCGCGAGCGCAAGGGCGAGTTCGTCGACCTCTTCGCCGACCTGCAGTCCAAGGGCTACTCCCGCGCCCGGGTGGACGGCGGGACGATCCAGCTCGCCGAGCCGCCGAAGCTCAAGAAGCAGGAGAAGCACACCATCGAGGTGGTGATCGACCGCCTGACCGTCAAGGACAGCGCCAAGCGGCGGCTCACCGACTCGGTGGAGACGGCCCTGCGACTGTCCGGCGGCATGGTCGTGCTCGATTTCGTCGACCTCCCCGAGGACGACCCCGAGCGCGAGCGGATGTACTCCGAGCACCTCTACTGCCCGTACGACGACGTGTCGTTCGAGGAGCTGGAGCCGCGCTCGTTCTCCTTCAACTCGCCGTTCGGCGCCTGCCCGGACTGCTCGGGCCTGGGCAACCGGATGGAGGTCGACCCGGAGCTGGTGGTGCCGGACGTCGAGCGCTCGCTCGACGAGGGCGCGATCCACCCGTGGTCGGCCGGGCACGCCAAGGAGTACTTCCAGCGCCTGATCGACGCGCTCGCCGGGGAGCTCGGCTTCCGCACCGACATCCCCTGGGCCGGGCTGCCCGCCCGCGCCAAGAAGGCGCTGCTGTACGGGCACAAGCACCAGGTGGAGGTCCGCTACCGCAACCGCTTCGGCCGCGAGCGCTCGTACAGCACCGGCTTCGAGGGCGCCGTCCCGTTCATCCAGCGCCGGCACACCGAGGCGGAGAGCGACAGCAGCCGCGAGCGCTTCGAGGGCTACATGCGCGAGGTGCCCTGCCCGACCTGCCAGGGCACCCGGCTCAAGCCGGTGGTGCTCGCGGTCACCGTCCAGGACAAGTCGATCGCCGACGTCTCCTCGATGTCGATCAGCGACTGCTCCGAGTTCCTGGGCGCGATGAAGCTCAACGCCCGGGACAAGCAGATCGCCGAGCGGGTCCTCAAGGAGGTCAACGAGCGGCTGCGCTTCCTGGTCGACGTCGGCCTGGACTACCTCTCGCTCGACCGCGCGGCCGGCACCCTGTCCGGCGGCGAGGCCCAGCGCATCCGGCTGGCCACCCAGATCGGCTCCGGCCTGGTCGGCGTGCTCTACGTGCTGGACGAGCCGTCCATCGGCCTGCACCAGCGGGACAACCACCGGCTGATCGAGACGCTTGTGCGGCTGCGCGACATCGGCAACACCCTGATCGTGGTCGAGCACGACGAGGACACCATCAAGACCGCGGACTGGGTGGTCGACATCGGCCCGGGCGCCGGCGAGCACGGCGGCAAGGTGGTGCACTCCGGGTCGCTGAAGCAGCTGCTCACCAACAAGGAGTCGCTGACCGGGCAGTACCTCTCCGGCAAGCGGTCCATCCCGGTCCCGGCGGGCCGCCGCGAGCGGGACAAGAAGCGCCAGTTGACGGTCCACGGCGCCCGCGAGCACAACCTCAAGGACGTCACGGTCGGCTTCCCGCTCGGCACCTTCACCGCGATCACCGGTGTCTCCGGCTCCGGCAAGTCGACCCTGGTCAACGACATCCTCTACACCCACCTCGCGCGGGAGCTGAACGGCGCCCGCAGCGTGCCCGGCCGGCACACCCGGATCACCGGCACCGACCAGGTGGACAAGGTGGTGCACGTCGACCAGTCGCCGATCGGCCGCACCCCGCGCTCCAACCCGGCCACCTACACCGGGGTGTTCGACCACGTCCGCCGGCTCTTCGCGGAGACCCAGGAGGCCAAGGTCCGCGGCTACCTGCCCGGCCGGTTCTCGTTCAACGTCAAGGGCGGCCGCTGCGAGAACTGCTCGGGCGACGGCACCATCAAGATCGAGATGAACTTCCTGCCGGACGTCTACGTGCCGTGCGAGGTCTGCCACGGCGCCCGGTACAACCGGGAGACGCTGGAGGTGCACTACAAGGGCAAGTCCATCGCCGAGGTGCTGGACATGCCGATCGAGGAGGGGCTGGCCTTCTTCGAGGCCGTCCCGGCGATCGCCCGGCACCTCAGGACGCTCAACGACGTCGGCCTCGGCTACGTCCGGCTCGGCCAGTCCGCGCCCACGCTCTCCGGCGGCGAGGCGCAGCGCGTCAAGCTGGCCTCGGAGCTGCAGAAGCGCTCCACCGGGCGGACGGTGTACGTGCTGGACGAGCCGACCACCGGCCTGCACTTCGAGGACATCAGCAAGCTGATCAAGGTGCTCAGCGGGCTGGTCGACAAGGGCAACACGGTGATCGTCATCGAGCACAACCTCGATGTGATCAAGACCGCCGACTGGGTCGTCGACATGGGACCCGAGGGCGGCTCCGGCGGTGGCATGGTGGTCGCCGAGGGCACCCCCGAGCAGATCGCCGCCGTCGCGGAGAGCCACACCGGCAAGTTCCTGCGGGACATCCTGCCGAGCGACTTCGCGGACGCCCCGGCCGCCCCGGTGGCGAAGAAGGCGGCGCCGCGCAAGCGGGCCGCCGCGGCGAAGAAGTAGTCCTGTCCGCCCCGCCGTTCCCGGGACTCCCGGGAACGGCGGGGCGGGTGCGGCATAGACTTCCGTGGTCCCTCGCAGCAGCAGCAACCGTAGGAGCGCACCGATGTCCGAGGCCCTCGAGACCAGCCCCACCGCGACCCGCCGCACCCTGCTCTGCGGGGCCGCGGCCGTCCTCGCGGCCGGCGGCACCGTGGCGGTCAGCGGCTGCAGCTCCTCCTCCGGCTCCTCCGGCTCCTCCGGCTCCTCCGGTTCGAGCGGCGCCCCCAAGGGCCCGGTGGACCTCGGCCCGGCCTCGGACGTGCCGGAGGGCGGCGGCAAGGTGTTCCGCGAGCAGAAGATCGTGGTGACCCAGCCGGCTGCCGGCCAGTACAAGGCGTTCAGTGCCAAGTGCACCCACGCCGGCTGCATCGTGGACCAGGTGAAGAACCAGCAGATCCAGTGCCCCTGCCACGGCAGCCGGTTCGGCATCGCCGACGGCGCCGTGCAGGACGGCCCGGCCCCCTCCCCGCTGCCCGCCTACACCGTCACGGTCGAGGGCGGAAACCTCAAGGTGACCCCGAGCTGAAGCAGTTGAGCCCCGCCGAGTTGATCTCCCCTTCGCACCCCCACCCGCTGTCGGTACGGTGGACCCATGGCTGACCCGAGCACCTACCGCCCGGCGCCCGGCGCGATCCCGACCTCCCCGGGCGTCTACCGGTTCCGTGACGCCCACGGCCGGGTCATCTACGTCGGCAAGGCCAAGAGCCTGCGGCCGCGCCTGTCGTCCTACTTCCAGGACCTGGCCGGTCTGCACCCGCGCACCGCGACCATGGTCACCACCGCCGCCTCGGTGGAGTGGACCGTGGTCGGCACCGAGGTCGAGGCGCTCCAGCTGGAGTACTCCTGGATCAAGGAGTACGACCCGCGGTTCAACGTCAAGTACCGCGACGACAAGAGCTATCCGGAACTCGCCGTCACCCTCAACGAGGAGTACCCGCGGGTCCAGGTGATGCGCGGGGCGCACAAGAAGGGCGTGCGCTACTTCGGCCCGTACGGGCACGCCTGGGCGATCCGCGAGACGGTCGACCTGCTGCTGCGCGTCTTCCCCGTCCGCACCTGCTCCAACGGCGTCTTCAAGCGCGCCCGGCAGGTCGGCCGGCCCTGTCTGCTCGGCTACATCGGCAAGTGCGCCGCGCCCTGCGTCGGCAAGGTCTCGGCGGACGAACACCGGGCGCTGGCCGAGGACTTCTGCGACTTCATGGCCGGGCGCACCGGCAACTACCTGCGCCGGCTGGAAGAGCAGATGCAGGAGGCCGCGGACGAGCTGGAGTACGAGAAGGCGGCCCGGCTGCGGGACGACATCGGCGCCCTGAAGCGCGCGATGGAGAAGAACGCCATCGTGCTCGCGGACGCCACCGACGCCGACCTGCTGGCCGTCGCCGAGGACGAACTCGAGGCCGCCGTGCAGATCTTCCACGTCCGCGGCGGCCGGGTGCGCGGCCAGCGCGGCTGGGTCACCGACAAGGTCGAGGACGTCGACACGGCCGGGCTGGTCGAGCACGCCCTCCAGCAGCTCTACGGCGGCGCCACCGCGGACGAACGGAACGAGTCCGTCCCGCGCGAGGTGCTGGTCCCCGCCCTGCCCGACCCGGTCGAGCCGGTGCGGGAGTGGCTGAGCGGCCTGCGCGGCAGCCAGGTCGATCTGCGCATCCCGCAGCGCGGCGACAAGAAGGACCTGATGGCCACCGTGCAGCGCAACGCCCAGCAGGCGCTCGCGCTGCACAAGACCAAGCGCGCCTCCGACCTCACCACCCGCAGTCGCGCCCTGCAGGAGATCGCCGACGCGCTGGAGCTGGACTCCGTCCCGCTGCGGATCGAGTGCTACGACATCTCCCACCTGCAGGGCGAGGACGTGGTCGCCTCCATGGTCGTCTTCGAGGACGGCCTGGCCCGCAAGAGCGAGTACCGGCGCTTCCAGATCAAGGGGTTCGAGGGCCAGGACGACGTCCGCTCGATGCACGAGGTGATCAGCCGCCGCTTCCGCCGCTACCTCCGGGAGCGCGAGCAGACCGGCGAGTGGGCCGTCCCCGAGGAGGACGAGCCCGGCGCCACCGAACCCGGCAACGGCGAACCCGGCAGCGCCGTCCGGGACGAGGAGGGCCGCCCCAAGCGGTTCGCCTACCCGCCCCAGCTGCTGGTGGTCGACGGCGGCCAGCCGCAGGTCGCCGCCGCCAGGCGCGCCCTGGACGAACTCGGCATCGACGACGTCGCGCTGTGCGGCCTGGCCAAGCGCCTGGAGGAGGTCTGGCTGCCCGGCGAGGACGACCCGGTGGTGCTGCCCCGCTCCAGCGAGGGCCTCTACCTGCTCCAGCGGGTGCGCGACGAGGCCCACCGCTTCGCGATCGGCTACCAGCGCACCAAGCGTTCCAAGCGACTCACCGCAGGGGAACTGGACTCCGTCCCGGGCCTCGGCGAGACTCGCCGCCAGGCGCTGCTCAAGCACTTCGGCTCGCTGAAGAAGCTCCGGGCCGCCACCGTGGACGAGCTCTGCGCGGTACCCGGCATCGGACGCCGCACCGCGGAGACTGTTGCGGCGGCGTTGTCGTCCCGTACACCCGCCGCACCCGCGGTCAACACCGCGACCGGCGAGATCATCGAGGACGGGGCCGACCACGCCACCGAGCCGGTGGCAGCAGCACCCCAGACCGCACCATCCCAGGAGACGCCATGACGGCCGACGCCGCCCGTCAGCCGGTGTGCCCCGACCCCGCCCGCCTGCCCGGGTCGGGGAAGGGCGGCCGCGCCGTGCGCGTTCTCCCCAGCAGAAAGACCGAGAACGGGGAACCGAAGTGACCGTGTCAGACGTGGCCGAGAACGCGCCGGAGCTGGTGATCATCTCCGGCATGTCCGGAGCCGGCCGCTCCACCGCCGCCAAGTGCCTGGAGGACCTCGGCTGGTTCGTGGTGGACAACCTGCCGCCGGCCCTGATCCCGACCATGGTCGACCTGGGCGCCCGGTCCCAGGGCAACGTCGCCCGGATCGGCGTGGTCGTGGACGTCCGCGGCCGCCAGTTCTTCGACGACCTGCTGACCTCGCTGGACGAGCTGGAGAAGCGCGGCGTCCGGCTCCGGGTCGTCTTCCTGGACTCCTCCGACGACGCGCTGGTGCGCCGCTTCGAGAGCGTCCGCCGCCCGCACCCGCTGCAGGCCGACGGCCGGATCGTGGACGGCATCGCCCAGGAACGCGACCTGCTGCGCGACCTGCGCGGCGAGGCCGACCTGGTGATCGACACCTCCAACCTCAACGTGCACCAGCTGCGCGCCAAGCTGGACGCCCAGTTCGCCGACCACGACGAGCCCGAGCTGCGCGCCACCGTGATGTCCTTCGGCTTCAAGTACGGCCTGCCGGTCGACGCCGACCTCGTGGTGGACTGCCGCTTCCTGCCCAACCCGCACTGGGTGCCCGAGCTTCGTGCCCGTACCGGCACCGACCCGGACGTCGCCGACTACGTGTTCCAGCAGCCCGGCGCCAACGAGTTCCTGGACGGTTACACCGAGCTGCTGCGCATCGTGACCGAGGGGTACCGACGCGAGGGGAAGCGCTACATGACGCTTGCCGTAGGCTGCACCGGTGGCAAGCACCGCAGCGTCGCCATGTCCGAGCGACTGACCAAGCGTCTCATCGCCGACGGAGTCGAGACGGTGCTCGTTCACCGTGACATGGGACGGGAGTAACCGCCGCTTTCCCTGCCGGGCCGCCGGCGGAACCGGTGGCGGGGCAGAGGAACGCGAGGTGATGTGTGGCGGGATACGTGCCCGGGCGGCAGCCGCAGAGCAGGACCGGTGACCGGGCGGGCAGCCCGGCCCGGCTCCCGGCGCCGAGCCGTCCGCGCAGCGGTCCCGCCCGGACCAACCCGGCCCCGCGGATCACCGCGCTCGGCGGCGGCCAGGGCCTGTCCGCCTCGCTGTCCGCGCTGCGCCGCCTCACCAGCGACCTCACCGCCGTGGTCACCGTCGCCGACGACGGCGGCTCCAGCGGACGGCTGCGCACCGAGCTGGGCGTGCTGCCCCCGGGCGACCTGCGCAAGGCGCTGGCCGCGCTGTGCGGGGACGACGACTGGGGCCGCACCTGGTCCGAGGTGATCCAGCAGCGCTTCACCGGCAACGGCGAGCTCGGCGGCCACGCCGTCGGAAACCTGCTGATCGTCGCGCTCTGGGAGAAGCTGGGCGACCCGGTGGCGGCCCTGGACTGGGTCGGCCGACTGCTCAACGTCCAGGGCCGGGTGCTGCCGATGTCGGCGGTGCCGCTGGACATCGAGGCGACCGTCCGCGGCCACGACCCGGCGCTGCCCGGCGAGGTGTCGGCGGTCCGGGGCCAGGCGAACGTCGCGGTCACCCCCGGCACCGTGCAGTCGATCCGGCTGCTGCCGGACGGGCCGCCGGCCGTCCCGGAGGCGGTCACCGCCGTGCGCGAGGCGGACTGGGTGGTGCTCGGCCCCGGCTCCTGGTTCACCAGCGTGCTGCCGCACCTGCTGGTGCCCGAGCTGGCCAAGGCGCTCACCGAGACCCGCGCCCGCCGCCTGCTCACCCTGAACCTGGCCCCCCAGCCCGGCGAGACCGAGGGCTTCACCCCGCAGCGTCACCTGGAGGTCATCGCCGACCACGCCCCGGAGCTCGCGGTGGATGCGATCCTGGTGGACGAGCGCGCCGTCACCGGCGGCGCCTTCGGCCAGGCTGACCTCGACGGTCTGGAGAAGGCCGCCGAGCGGATGGGCGCCGCCCTGGTGCTCGGTTCGGTGGCCCGCACCGACGGTACGCCGCGACACGACCCGGAGCTGTTGGCGGCAGCGTACGACCGGATTTTCCGGACACATGGAAGGATCGGGCCATGGCGATGACTCCAGCGGTGAAGGACGAGATCAGCCGGCTCCCGGTCACCCGGGCCTGCTGTCGCAAGGCGGAGGTGTCGGCGATCCTGCGGTTCGCGGGCGGGCTGCACATCGTGAGCGGCCGCATCGTGATCGAGGCGGAGCTGGACACCGGAGCGGCGGCACGGCGGCTGCGCAAGGACCTGCTGGAGATCTTCGGGCACTCCTCCGACCTCGTGGTGATGGCCCCCGGCGGGCTGCGCCGCGGCAGCCGCTTCGTGGTGCGCGTGGTCAAGGACGGCGAGCTGCTCGCGCGCCAGACCGGTCTGGTGGACGGGCGCGGGCGCCCGATCCGGGGCCTGCCCCCGGCGGTCGTCTCCGGCGCCACCTGCGATGCCGAGGCGGCCTGGCGCGGCGCCTTCCTCGCGCACGGGTCGCTCACCGAGCCGGGCCGCTCCTCCTCGCTGGAGATCACCTGCCCCGGCTCCGAGGCGGCGCTGGCCCTGGTCGGCGCCGCCCGCCGGCTCGGCATCCCGGCCAAGGCCCGCGAGGTCCGCGGCGTGGACCGGGTGGTCATCCGCGACGGTGACGCGATCGGCGCGCTGCTGACGCGGCTGGGCGCGCACGAGTCGGTGCTCGCCTGGGAGGAGCGCCGGATGCGGCGCGAGGTGCGGGCCACCGCCAACCGCCTCGCCAACTTCGACGACGCCAACCTGCGCCGCTCGGCCCGCGCCGCGGTGGCGGCCGGCGCCCGGGTGCAGCGCGCGCTGGAGATCCTCGGCGAGGAGGTGCCCGAGCACCTGGCCGCGGCCGGCCAGCTGCGGATGCAGCACAAGCAGGCCTCGCTGGAGGAACTGGGCGCGCTCGCCGATCCGCCGCTGACCAAGGACGCGGTGGCCGGCCGGATCCGCCGTCTGCTGGCGATGGCCGACAAGCGCGCCTCCGAGCTCGGCCTGCCGAGCACCGAGGCCAGCCTGACCGACGAGATGGCGATGAACTGACCCTCGCGGTCCGTGATCGCGACACGGCCGGTGCCCGGAATTCCGGGCACCGGCCGTCGGCGTTTCCGGGCGTCCGCGAGACTCCCCAATTGGTAGAGACCATTGGCCCGAGAGCAACTGCCCGCCGGACCAAGGCCGGACGGCCTGAAATGGGGTTTGAGGGGCGCCACGCCCAGTCTCACCAGGCGGCGCGATGTGCCCTCCCGCGCCCCGGAGGGGTAGGGTCATAGGCGGTCGGGGACTTCCCAAATCTCACCCCCGTCGGGCTCCGGCCCGGCGTACCTAACGAGGAGATCGGTTCGTGACGATCCGGGTAGGCATCAACGGCTTCGGCCGCATCGGCCGCAACTTCTTCCGGGCGGTCAAGGCCCAGGGCGCGGACATCGAGATCGTCGGTGTCAACGACCTCACCGACACGAAGACCCTGGCTCACCTGCTCAAGTACGACACCACGCTGGGCACTTTCCCGGGTACGGTCTCGCACACCGAGGACAGCATCACCGTCGACGGCAAGACCTTCCAGGTGACTGCCGAGCGTGACCCCGCGAACCTGCCGTGGGCCGCCCTGGGCGCCGACATCGTCGTCGAGTCCACCGGCATCTTCACCAAGGCCGAGGCCGCGAAGAAGCACCTCGCCGCCGGCGCGAAGAAGGTCATCATCTCGGCGCCCGCCACCGACGAGGACGTCACCATCGTCATGGGCGTCAACGACGACAAGTACGACGCCGCCAAGCACACCATCATCTCCAACGCCTCCTGCACCACCAACTGCGTGGCGCCGATGGCCAAGGTGCTGAACGAGAGCTTCGGCATCGTCAAGGGTCTGATGACCACCGTCCACGCGTTCACCAACGACCAGGTCACCCTGGACTTCCCGCACAAGGACCTGCGCCGCGCCCGCGCCGCGTCGCAGAACATCATCCCGACCTCGACCGGTGCCGCCAAGGCGACCGCCCTGGTCCTGCCGGAGCTGAAGGGCAAGCTGGACGGCACCTCGCTGCGCGTCCCGGTCCCGACCGGCTCGATCACGGACCTGGTCGTCACCCTGGAGCGCGAGGTCACCAAGGACGAGGTCAACGCCGCGTTCCAGAAGGCCGCGGAGGGCCCGCTCAAGGGCATCCTGGCCTACACCGAGGACCCGATCGTCTCCTCGGACATCGTCAACGACCCGGCCTCCTGCATCTTCGACAGCCAGCTCACCATGGTCCAGGGCAACCAGGTCAAGGTGCTCGGCTGGTACGACAACGAGTGGGGCTACTCGAACCGCCTCGTCAACCTGACCACCCTCGTCGGTGAGCAGCTCTGACCTTGCGGGAGCTGACGTGATGTAGGGGCGAGGGCCCGGACGGCGCACCATGCCGACCGGGCCCTCGTTCCGCGCTTCCAGTACTTCCCAGGCGGCCCCTGCGCCGTGCCGCCTCACTGCGCATCAACCATCTCCCCAGGAGAACCGAATCCCCGTGAAGACCATCGAAGAGCTCATCGAAGCCGGTGTCGAAGGAAAGCGCGTGTTCGTGCGCGCCGACCTGAACGTCCCGCTGGACGGCACGACGATCACCGACGACGGCCGGATCCGCGCCGTCGCCCCGACCATCGCCAAGCTGGCGGCGGCCGGCGCGAAGGTCGTCGTCGCCTCGCACCTCGGCCGCCCCAAGGGCGCGCCGGACCCGCAGTTCTCGCTCGCGCCGGCGGCCGAGCGGCTCGGCGAAATCATCGGCAAGGGCGTCGCCTTCGCCACCGACACCGTCGGTGACAGCGCCGCGGCCACCGTCGCCGCGCTCGGCGACGGCGAGGTCGCGCTGCTGGAGAACCTGCGCTTCAACGCGGGCGAGACCAGCAAGGACGACGCCGAGCGCAAGGCCTTCGCCGAGCAGCTCGCCGCGCTGGCCGACCTGTACGTCGGCGACGGCTTCGGCGCCGTGCACCGCAAGCACGCCTCGGTGTTCGACCTGCCCGGCCTGCTGCCGCACGCCGCGGGCGACCTGATCGCCACCGAGGTCGGCGTCCTGAAGAAGCTCACCGAGGACGTCAAGCGTCCGTACGTGGTGGTGCTCGGCGGCGCCAAGGTCTCCGACAAGCTCGCCGTGATCGACAACCTGCTGAAGAAGGCCGACCGGATCCTGATCGGCGGCGGCATGGCGTACACCTTCCTCAAGGCCAAGGGCCACGAGGTCGGCATCTCGCTGCTGCAGGAGGACCAGATCCCGACCGTCCTGGGCTACCTGGCCGAGGCCGAGCAGCGCGGCGTCGAGTTCGTGCTGCCGAAGGACGTCCTGGTCTCCGCCGAGTTCCCGGACCTCAAGACCAAGGCCCCGGCGAGCTTCGAGGTCGTCGCCTCGGACGCGATCCCGGCCGACAAGGAGGGCCTGGACATCGGCCCGAAGACCCGCGAGCTGTACGCGGCCAAGCTGGCCGACGCCGGCACGGTGTTCTGGAACGGCCCGATGGGCGTCTTCGAGCACCCGGACTACGCGAACGGCACCAAGGCCGTCGCGCAGGGCCTGCTGGACAGCGACGCGTTCACCGTGGTCGGCGGCGGGGACTCCGCCGCGGCCGTCCGCATCCTGGGCTTCGACGAGAACGCCTTTGGACACATCTCGACCGGCGGTGGCGCGAGCCTCGAGTACCTGGAGGGCAAGACCCTTCCCGGTCTCGCCGCCCTGGAAGGCTGACAGCATGACCGACCGTCTCCCGCTCATGGCGGGCAACTGGAAGATGAACCTCAACCACCTCGAGGCCATCCAGCACACCCAGAAGCTGGCCTTCGCGCTGGCCGACAAGGACTACGAGGCCGTCGAGGTCGCGGTCCTGGTGCCGTTCACCGACCTGCGCTCGGTGCAGACCCTGGTCGACGGCGACAAGCTGAAGATCAAGTACGGCTCGCAGGACATCTCGCGGCACGACTCCGGTGCCTACACCGGCGAGGTCTCCGGCCCGATGCTGGCCAAGCTCAAGTGCACCTACGCGGTGATCGGCCACTCCGAGCGCCGCCAGTACCACGGCGAGGACGAGGAGATCGTCAACGCCAAGGTGAAGGCCGCCTACCGCGCCGGGATCACCCCGATCCTGTGCATCGGCGAGCCGCTGGACATCCGCAAGGCCGGCACCCACGTCGAGTACACCCTGGCCCAGCTGGACGGTGCCCTCGCGGACGTCCCGGCCCACCAGGCCGAGACCGTCGTCGTCGCCTACGAGCCGGTCTGGGCGATCGGCACCGGCGAGGTGGCCACCCCGGAGGACGCGCAGGAGGTCTGCGCCGCCATCCGCAAGCGGATCGCCGAGCTGTACGACGCCGAGCTGGCCGGCAAGGTCCGCGTGCTGTACGGCGGTTCGGTCAAGTCGTCGAGCGCGGCCGGCCTGATGGCCAAGCCCGACATCGACGGCGGCCTGATCGGCGGTGCCTCGCTGGACGCCGAGGAGTTCGTCAAGATCGTGCGCTACCGTGAGCAGGCAGTAGGCTAACGCCGCCGCAGCAACGTAGGCTTTGGGGTCGGACCGCCGTACGCGGTCCGGCCCCTTCGCCGAAGATACGAGAGAGTTGGTCCCGCCGTGGTTCTCGGGTTCTCGATTGCCCTGATCATCTTCAGTCTGCTGATGATCCTCCTGGTGCTGCTGCACAAGGGGAAGGGCGGCGGCCTGTCGGACATGTTCGGCGGTGGCGCGATGTCCACCGGCGGCGGCTCGGCGGTGGCCGAGCGCAACCTGGACCGCATCACCGTCGTGGTCGGCCTGGGCTGGTTCGCGAGCATCATCGTGCTCGGCCTGCTGCTGAAGTACAAGGGCTGACACAACCCTGACGGCCCGTCGCCCGAGCGCCTATCCTGGGACGGTCGGGTGCGGAGGCAGTGGTGGCGGAGGCTTAACTCCTGCTTACACTAGGACGACTTTCGCCACCGACGCGCACCGCGGCGGGTCGGCGCACCAGTACGCAGGGAGTCAGACCGTGGCAAGTGGCAATGCCATCCGTGGCAGCAGGGTTGGGGCCGGCCCGATGGGCGAGGCGGAGCGCGGCGAGTCCGCCCCGCGCAACCGGATCTCCTTCTGGTGCGCCAACAAGCACGAGACCCGGCCCAGCTTCGCCGCCGAGGCGGCGATCCCGGACACCTGGGACTGCCCGCGCTGCGGCTTCCCGGCCGGGCAGGACCAGCACAACCCGCCCGCGCCCTCGCGCAACGAGCCCTACAAGACGCACCTCGCCTACGTCCGTGAGCGGCGCACCGACGCCGACGGCGAGGCGATCCTGGCCGAGGCGCTGGCGAAGCTCCGAGGCGAGATCTGAGGCGAGATCCGAGGCGAGATCCGAGGCGACCCGACCTCTGAGGCGACCCGAACGAGAAGGGCGCCACCGTCGAACGACGGTGGCGCCCTTCGGCGTTGCGGACCGCAGGGCCCGTCCGGCCGTTACGCCGAGGCCGGCGGGTAGAGCTGCGGCGGGATCCGCTCCGCGGCGGCGCGGTCCAGCAGCCACAGGGTGCGGCTGCGGCCGTACGCGCCGGACGCGGGCGCCTGGAGCTCGCCGGGACCGGACAGGGCCAGCGCGACCGCGCCCGCCTTGTCCTCGCCGGCGGCCAGCAGCCAGACCTCGCGGGCGGCCCGGATGGCCGGAAGGGTGAGCGAGATCCGGGTCGGCGGGGGCTTGGGGGCCCCGCGCACGCCGACCACGGTCCGCTCGGTCTCCCGCACGCCCGGGTGCTCGGGGAAGAGCGAGGCGACGTGGGTGTCCGGGCCGACGCCGAGCAGCAGCACGTCGAAGGCGGGGACGCCGAACCGGTCGCCCGGTCCGGCCGCCTTCGCCAGCTCCTGCGCGTAGCGGGCCGCGGCGGCCTCCACGTCCGAGCCGTCCACCCCGTCCGAGGCGGGCATCTCGTGCACCCGCGCCGGGTCGAGCGGGACGGAGTCCAGCAGCTCGGCGCGGGCCTGGACGGCGTTGCGGTCCGGATCGGCGGCGGCCACGAAGCGCTCGTCGCCCCACCAGAGGTCCAGCCGCCCCCAGTCGACCGCGTCGCGCGCCGGGGAGGCGGCGATCGCGGCCAGCAGGGCGTTCCCGTTGCGGCCGCCGGTGAGCACCACCGAGGCGGCGCCGCGGGCGGCCTGGGCGTCCACGATCCGGGTGATCAGCCGGGCCGCGGCCGCCTGGGCCATCAGCTCCTTGTCCCGGTGGACGACCAGCTGCGGGGTCGCGTTGGTCATGCGCCTTCCTTGGTGGTGCGCTTGCCGGCGGCCCTCTTCGCGGGCTTCCTCTCCGACGCGTCGGCCGTGACCGCCTCCGGGTCGGCCACGGCCTCCTCGGCGGCGTCCTCGACCGCGCGGGCGACCCGCTCGGCCGCCGCCGTCTCGGCGTTGGCCGGCTCGTGCAGCCGGTCGACGGGCGTGCGCACGGCCGTCGCGTAGATGTCGTCCGGGTCCAGGCGGCGCAGCTCCTCGGCGATCAGCTCCGAGGTCTCGCGCCGCTTGAGCGCCACCTGGCGGTCCGGCGAGCCGGGCATGGAGAGCGTGCCCAGCAGGCCGTCCGGGCGGTCCAGGGTGATGTCCCCGTCCTTGGTGCGCAGGTGCACCGCGGTGATGCCGGGGCCACCCGTGACGACCCGCTCGACCGGCACGTGCAGCCGGTTGGTCAGCCACAGGCCGAGCAGCTCGACGCTGGGGTTGTAGGACTCGCCCTCGACCACCGCGGAGACGATGGCGGACGGCCGCTGGTCCAGCGCGGCGGCCAGCATCGAGCGCCAGCCGGTGATCCGGCTCCAGGCCAGGTCGGTGTCGCCCGGGGTGTAGCTCTGGGCCCGCTGGGCGAGCTGGCCGACCGGGGACTCGGCGGTGACGGCGTCGGTGATCCGGCGCTGGGCGAGCGAGCCCAGCGGGTCCTGCGCCGGGTGCAGCGGCGCGTTGTCCGGCCACCAGACCACGACCGGGGCGTCCGGCAGCAGCAGCGGCAGGACCACCGACTGGGCGTGCGCGGCGAGCTCGCCGTGCATGCGCAGGACGACGGTCTCGCCGGAGCCGGCGTCCGAGCCGACCAGGATCTCGGCGTCCAGCCGGGTCTCCGCGCGGGCCCGTGGCGAGCGCCCGGCGCGCTTGATCACCGCGAGGGTGCGCATCGGGTGCTCGCGGGAGGCGTCGTTGGCGGCCTTGAGGGCGTCGTAGGCGCTGCCCTCGTCGGTCACGATCACCAGGGTGAGCACCATGCCGGCGGCGGTGGAGCCGCTGGCCCGGCGCGCCTCCATGAGCGCGGCGTTGATCTTGCTGGACGTCGTGTTGGTGAGGTCGATCTTCATGGTCGGCGCCAGCTCCTGCCGTCTCGTGCGAGCATCTCGTCCGCCTCGACCGGGCCCCAGGTCCCCGCCGCGTACTGGGCGGGCTTGCCGTGGGTGTCCCAGTACTTCTCGATCGGGTCGAGGATCTGCCAGGACAGCTCGACCTCCTGGTGGCGCGGGAACAGGTTGGCGTCGCCGAGCAGCACGTCGAGGATGAGCCGCTCGTACGCCTCCGGGCTGGACTCGGTGAAGGACTCGCCGTAGGCGAAGTCCATCGTGACGTCCCGGACCTCGAAGGAGGTGCCCGGCACCTTGGAGCCGAACCGCACCGTCACGCCCTCGTCCGGCTGGACCCGGATGACCAGGGCGTTCTGCCCCAGCTCCTCGGTCGCGTAGGAGTCGAAGGGCAGGTACGGGGCGCGCTGGAAGACGACCGCGATCTCGGTGACCCGGCGGCCCAGGCGCTTGCCGGTGCGCAGGTAGAACGGGACGCCCGCCCAGCGGCGGTTGTTGATCTCCAGCTTGATGGCCGCGTAGGTGTCGGTCTTGGAGTCCGGGTCGATGCCGTCCTCGTCGAGGTAGCCGACGACCTCCTCGCCGCCCTGCCAGCCGGAGGCGTACTGGCCGCGCACGGTGTGCCGGCCGAGGTCGGCCGGGAGCTTGACGGCGCTGAGCACCTTGAGCTTCTCGGCCACCAGCGCCTTCGGGTGGAAGGACGCCGGCTCCTCGATGGCGGTGAGCGCCATCAGCTGGAGCAGGTGGTTCTGGATGACGTCACGGGCGGAGCCGATGCCGTCGTAGTAGCCGGCCCGGCCGCCGATGCCGATGTCCTCGGCCATGGTGATCTGCACGTGGTCGACGTACGACCGGTTCCAGATCGGCTCGAACATCTGGTTGGCGAAGCGCAGCGCCAGGATGTTCTGGACCGTCTCCTTGCCCAGGTAGTGGTCGATCCGGAAGACCTCGTCCCGGGGGAAGACCTCGTGGACGACCTTGTTGAGCTCCTGCGCGCTCTCCAGGTCGTGGCCGAAGGGCTTCTCGATGACCGCGCGGCGCCAGGAGCCCTGCGGCGGGTCGGCCAGGCCGTGCTTCTTGAGCTGCTGGACGACCGTCGGGAAGAACTTCGGCGGGACGGACAGGTAGAAGGCGAAGTTGCCGCCGGTGCCCTGGGCCTTGTCCAGCTCCACGATGGTCTCGCGCAGCTTGTCGAAGGCCTCGTCGTCGTCGAAGGTGCCGTGGACGAAGCGCATGCCCTTGGCGAGCTGCTGCCAGACCTCCTCCCGGAAGGGGGTGCGGGCGTGGTCCCGGACGGCGTCGTGGACCTCCTTGGCGAAGTCCTCGTCGTCCCACTCGCGGCGGGCGAAGCCGACGAGGGAGAAGCCCGGCGGAAGCAGACCGCGGTTGGCCAGGTCGTAGATGGCCGGCATCAGCTTCTTGCGGGACAGGTCGCCGGTGACCCCGAAGATGACCAGACCGGACGGCCCCGCGATGCGCGGGAGCCGTCGGTCGGAGGGGTCACGAAGCGGGTTGACCGGGGCGGGCGGGAGGTCGTCCGCGTCCGATTCCGACGTCAACTCGGGGTAATCAGTGCTCACTTGATGGGCTCCGCTTTCGTGCGCTGGCTGTGAGCGGGGGTCACTTCTCGTCGGCGAAGGAAGCGAGCGAGGCGGTGACGGTGTCGAGCAGCTCGTTCCAGGACTGCTCGAACTTCTCGACGCCCTCGTCTTCCAGGACCTGGACCACGTCGTCGTAGTCCACGCCGGCTGCGGCGATCGCGTCCAGCACGGCCTTGGCGTCCGCGTAGTTGGGGACGATGGTGTTGCCGGTGACCACGCCGTGGTCGCCGGTGGCGTCCAGGGTCGCCTCGGGCATGGTGTTGACGGTGCCGGGGGCGACCAGCTCGGTGACGTACAGGGTGTCCGGCAGGGCCGGGTCCTTGACGCCGGTGGAGGCCCACAGCGGGCGCTGCGGCTTGGCGCCGGCGGCCTCCAGGGAGAGCCAACGGGCGTTGCCGGCGGTCTTGCCGTCGACGCTGCCGAAGACCTCCTCGTACGCCTGGTAGGCGAGGCGGGCGTTGGCCAGCGCGGCCTTGGAGCGCAGGTTCTTGGCGTCGCCGCCGACCTTGTCCAGGCGCTTGTCGATCTCGGTGTCCACGCGGGAGACGAAGAAGGAGGCGACCGACTCGATCTGGGAGAGGTCCAGGCCCTTGCCCTTGGCGGCCTCCAAGCCGCTCAGGTAGGCGTCGATGACGGCCTTGTAGCGCTCCAGCGAGAAGATCAGCGTGACGTTGACGCTGATGCCCTTGCCGATGACCTCGCTGATCGCGGGCAGGCCGGCCTTGGTGGCGGGGATCTTGATGAAGACGTTCGGGCGGTCCACCAGCCACCACAGCTGCTTGGCCTCGGCCACGGTGGGGGCGGTCTCGTGCGCCAGGCGCGGGTCGACCTCGATGGAGACCCGGCCGTCGCGGCCGTTGGAGGCGTCGTAGACCGGGCGCAGCACGTCGGCCGCGTCGCGCACGTCGGAGGTGGTGATCATGCGGATCGCCTCCTCGGTGGTGACCTTGCGGACGGCGAGGTCGCGCAGCTGGCTGTCGTAGGAGTCGTCGCCGCTGCCGGCGATGGCCTTCTGGAAGATGGTCGGGTTGGTGGTCACACCCACCACGTGCTTGTTCTGCACCAGCTCGGCCAGGTTGCCGGAGTTGAGCCGCTTGCGGCTGAGGTCGTCCAGCCAGATCGCAACGCCTTCGTCGCTGAGGCGCTTCAGTGCGTCAGTCATGGTGCTTCAGTCCCTTGTTCTTCTGCTTCGTGGGGTAGTCAGAGGGGCCGGGGCGCCGATGTGCGGTCGGCCGCCCCGGCCCGTTGTCCCGCACTCGCCGCCGGGAGCTCGTACCCGATGCCGACGTTCCTCGCTCCAGCGCTCGCTTGTCGCTCGTCGCTTTCGGCATCGGCGCTCCCTTCGGCTCGTGCTCGGGGCCGCTAGCGGTTGACGGCTTCGAGGGAGCGCAGGGCGTTGTGGGCCTCGGCCACCACGCGCTCGGCGGTGATGCCGAACTCCTCGAAGAGCACCTTGTAGTCGGCGGAGGCGCCGAAGTGCTCCAGCGAGACGATCCGGCCGTGGTCGCCGACCAGCTCGCGCCAGCCCTGGGCGATGCCGGCCTCGACCGAGACGCGGGCCTTCACCGACGGCGGCAGCACGCTGTCGCGGTAGGCCTGGTCCTGCTCCTGGAACCACTCGAAGGACGGCAGCGAGACCACGCGGGTCGCGATGCCCTCCGCCTCGAGCACCTCGCGGGCCTTGACGGCCAGCTGGACCTCGGAGCCGGTGCCGAGCAGGATCAGCTGCGGGTCGCCGTTCGAGGCCTCGGCCAGGATGTAGCCGCCCTTCGCGGTGCCCTCGGCGGAGCCGAAGACCTCACGGTCGAAGGTCGGGACGCCCTGGCGGGTGAGGGCCAGGCCGACCGGGCCGGGGTGGCTGGTCTGGCGCTCGATGATGGTGCGCCAGGCGACGGCGGTCTCGTTGGCGTCGGCCGGGCGGACCATGGCCAGGCCCGGGATGGCGCGCAGCGAGGCCATGTGCTCGACCGGCTGGTGGGTCGGGCCGTCCTCGCCCAGGCCGATCGAGTCGTGCGTCCAGACGTAGGTGACCGGCAGCTTCATCAGCGCGGCCAGGCGGACGGCCGGGCGCATGTAGTCGGCGAAGACCAGGAAGGTGCCGCCGTACACGCGGGTCCTGCCGTGCAGCGCGATGCCGTTCATGATCGAGCCCATGGCGTGCTCGCGGATGCCGAAGTGGATCGTCCGGCCGTACGGGCTCGCCGACTTCAGCGGGTTGCCCTCGGGGAGGAAGGAGCTGTCCTCGTCGATGGTGGTGAGGTTGGACTCCGCGAGGTCGGCCGAGCCGCCCCACAGCTCCGGGATCACCGCGCCGATCGCCTTGAGGGTGTCGCCGGAGGCCTTGCGGGTGGCGACGTCCTTGCCGGCCGGGAAGGAGGGGACGGCCTTCTTCCAGCCCTCGGGCAGCTCGCCGGCCTGGATCCGGTCGAAGTCGGCGGCGCGGTGCGGGTTGGCGGCGCGCCAGGCCTCGAAGGACTGCTGCCACTGGTCGCGGGCGGCCTTGCCGCGCTTGATGACCAGCCGGGCGTGCTCGATGACCTGGTCGCTGACCTCGAAGGTCTTCTCCGGGTCGAAGCCCAGGACCTTCTTGGTGGCGGCGATCTCGGCGGCGCCGAGCGCGGAGCCGTGCGCCTTGGCGGTGTTCTGGGCGTCCGGGGCCGGCCAGGCGATGATGGTGCGCATCGCGATGATCGACGGGCGGGAGGTCTCGGCCTTGGCCGCGGCCAGCGCGTCCGCGAGGACGGCCACGTCGATGTCGCCGTTGGACTTCGGGGTCACCCGCTGGACGTGCCAGCCGTACGCCTCGTAGCGCTTGAGGACGTCCTCGGAGAAGGCGGTCTCGGTGTCGCCCTCGATCGAGATGTGGTTGTCGTCGTACAGGGCGACCAGGTTGCCCAGCTTCTGGTGGCCGGCCAGCGAGGAGGCCTCGGCGGAGATGCCCTCCTCCAGGTCGCCGTCGGAGACGATGGCCCAGATGGTGTGGTCGAAGGGGGACTCGCCGGCCGGGGCCTCGGGGTCGAAGAGGCCGCGCTCGTAGCGGGCGGCCATCGCCATGCCGACCGCGTTGGCGATGCCCTGGCCGAGCGGGCCGGTGGTGGTCTCCACGCCAGCCGTGTGGCCGTGCTCGGGGTGGCCGGGGGTGCGGCTGCCCGCGACGCGGAAGGCCTTGAGGTCGTCCAGCTCCAGGCCGTAACCCGAGAGGTACAGCTGGGTGTAGAGGGTCAGGCTGGTGTGCCCGGGGGAGAGGACGAAGCGGTCGCGGCCGACCCAGGCCGGGTCGGTCGGGTCGTGGCGCAGGAACCGCTGGAAGATCAGGTACGCGGCCGGGGCCAGCGTCATGGCCGTCCCGGGGTGTCCGTTGCCGACCTTCTGGACAGCGTCCATGGCGAGGACTCGCGCGGTGTCAACCGTGCGCTCGTCCATATCGGTCCACTCGAATGCGTTCGTCGGCGCAGTGCTCACCCTGTCTCAGGGCTCCTTCCATTGAAGAGTGACCCCGTGAATGGGGACCGGGTCGGCCACGGCGCTGTGGTCCCGACGCTGGGTGGTGCCGGTCACGGAGGGTAGATCCCGCTTCTGCGTGCGAGCCTACCGTTTGGGCCGGGGCTCACCCTCCGTGCTGAGACAACCGGGATTTCCGCATGGTGATTCCCACTAGGCCGGTGTGAGTGCTTTTGTCCCAGGTTCTCCCGATTCGCGCCCGCCCGCCGCCGGGGTGGTCAGGACGGGCTAGGGGGACCCGCCGGAGGCGGTTCGTGGCATCACCCAGGCGGTTCACCCGGGGGTGTGCGGTTCCGCCTCGCCGGGGGACCCCGAAGCCGGATGGGATATATGGAGCGTCTATGGTGTCGTGGTACGCGCAGAGCGGACGATTCGGGACCCTTCGTTCCTGTGGACGCCTGCGAAGATTCATCTTCAGTTGGGGTGTTAGTGACCGCCGTCGAAACCCGTCCCGCCGGGGTCACCGGGGCGACTCCTGCGCACCGGCCGATCGGGGCCCGTGTCGGCGCGTTCGTCGCACTGACCAAGCCTCGGATCATCGAGCTGCTGCTGATGAGCACCGTGCCGGTGATGTTCCTGGCCCAGCAGGGCGTGCCGAACATGCTGCTGGTGCTGAAGGTCGTGGTCGGCGGCTACCTCTCGGCGGGCGGCGCCAACGCCCTCAACATGTACATCGACCGCGACATCGACGCGGTGATGTCCCGCACCGAGCGGCGGCCGATCGTCACCGGGATGGTGTCGCCGCGCGAGGCGCTGGTGTTCGGCATCGTGCTCGCCGTCGTGTCGACGCTGGTGCTGGGCTTCGGCGTCAACTGGCTCTCCTCCGGACTGGCGCTGGGCGCGCTGCTGTTCTACGTGTTCGTCTACACGCTGGGGCTCAAGCGGCGCACCTCGCAGAACATCGTCTGGGGCGGCATCGCCGGCTGCATGCCGGTGCTGGTCGGCTGGTCCTCGGTCACCAACTCGATGTCCTGGGCGGCCGTGGTGCTGTTCCTGGTGGTGTTCTTCTGGACGCCGCCGCACACCTGGGTGCTGTCGATGAAGGTGCGCGACGACTACCTGCGGGCCGGCGTGCCGATGCTGCCGGTCATCAAGGGCAACGTGGCGGTCGGCAAGCAGGTCGTCATCTACTCCTGGGTGATGGTCGCCGTCTCGCTGGCGCTCTGGCCGCTCGGGCACATGAGCTGGCTGTACCCGGTCGCCGCGGTGGTGCTGGGCGCCGCCTGGCTGCGCGAGGCGCACGCGCTGTACGCGCGGGCCAAGGCCGGCGTCGTGGGCGCGAAGCTCAAGGAGATGCGGCTGTTCCACTGGTCGATCACCTACCTGTCGCTGCTGATGGTGGTGTGCGCGGTCGACCCGTTCGTGAAGTAGGCAGACTCGCTGAGAGAGCCCCGGTCCGGTGGACCGGGGCTCTCCCGCATTCGGGGGCTTTTCGCGTTCGGGGCGGGCCGCTCGGCCGACCGCTCGGCCGGCGGCTCAGCGGGCGGGCAGCTCGGAGGGGCCGACGTGGCCGTCCAGCCAGTCCCGCAGCGGCCGGGAGGCGTGCAGGAAGCCGGTGATCCGGGTGTAGGCGGCGCGGGTGCCCAGCCACTTCGCGGGCTCCCACTCCTGCCAGGCCACCAGGCCCTTGTGGCGCAGCAGCTCGATCCTGGGGTGGTCCTTCGGGTAGCCGCGCGGGGCCGACTTCAGGGAGTCCCGGCCGACCACCTGCGGGCCGTCCTTCTCCACCCGGGTGATCACCCGCTCCAGCTCGGCGCCGGTGACGTCCTCGGCGACGGCGGCGCGGTAGCGCTCCAACTGGTCCGGGGCGAGCTGGTACATGCCGTTGCCGCAGGCCAGGCCGTCGGCGGAGAGCTGGATGTAGCCGCCGCTCTCCAGGTGCGCGCCGATGTGCGTCTTGTACGGGGACTTGTCGGCGCTGAAGCGGACGTCGCGGTTCGGGCGGAAGATCTTCCCCGGCCCGAACTCCGGTTCCAGATCGGCGAGGAGCTGCTCCATCGGCGCGCGCACGGCGTCCTCGTACCGCCCCTTGTGGGCCTGCCAGAAGGTCTTCGAGTTGTCGGCCTCCACGTGCTCGTAGAAGTCGAGCGCCTCGGTCGGCCAGCCGGAGAAGGTCACACGTCCAGTATGTGTCCCGGTGCACAGGGTGCTCCCGTCGCCAGCGCGCTTACCGGTGGGTAGCATGCGGGCATGAGCAGCGCAGAGACCGCCACCGCCGCGCCGGACGCCCGCACCGAGCGCCGCGCCAAGCGCATCGCCAAGAACCTCACCAGCTTCGCCCGGCAGCACGGGGGCAGCGCCGACGCGGTCGTCGAGTACGTCGGCGCCGTGGCCACCCGGATCGTCGTGGTCGGCGCGGACGGCGCCTGGGGCGACCAGGTGGCCCCCAGCTACGCCGTCGGCCGCCGGGCCGCCGAGCTGGCCGGGCTGACCCTGCACGACGACTTCGAGGGCGAGCTGGGCCTCCGGGTGAAGACCGGCCCGTACGAGTGGAAGCGGATGGCCGGGATCCAGCTCGGCGGCTGAGCACCCTCCGGACACCGCGAAGGCCCGGCTCCCCTCGTACGGGGGAGCCGGGCCTTTTCACCGGCCACCAGCGTTGCTACCGCGGTTGGGCGGGCCAGGGGATCGACGTCTCAGCCTCGATCGTGTAGTCGACGCCGGGGACGTCCCAGCCGTACAGCTGCCGGAACTGGCCGTAGAACCAGGCCGACGCGGCCGGGTCGGCGTCGAGCGCTGCCTCGGGGTCCGTCCACAGCTCCCGCACCAGGTCCTGCACGGCGGGGTCGAGTTCCCAGCCGTCCAGACGGATGCGACCCTGCCCGTCCAGCACGAGCGACTTCGCGCCGCTCAGTTGCTCCCACAGGTCCACGGCCTGGTCGGCGGTGGTACGCCAGCCGTCCTCTCCGAGGGCTTTGCGCAGCAGCGAGGTGTAGAGGGCGATGGACGGGATGGCGGTGGACGCCTGGGTGACGGCGGCGCCGGCGACGACGGTGAACGCCCGGCCCCGCCCGGCCAGTACCCCGCTCTGCAACTGGCCGGCGGTCGCCTCCAGGTGTTCCTTGGCGGCGCCGATGGTGCCCTGCCGGTAGACCGGCGCGGTGATCTCGGAGCCCACATAGGACAGCGCGGCAGTCGTGAAGTCGGGGCCCAGGAGGTTGCTGTCGGCCAGGGACTGCACCCACAGCCGCCAGTCCTCACCACCCATGACCTTGACGGTCGCGGCGCGCTCGGCCTCGTCGGCCGGGGTGAGGTCGACGCTGCCGATCTGCGGGACGCCGTCCTCGAAGACGAGGGACGGTGAGGTGTAGGGGCGGCCGATCGGCTTGATCACCGAGTGGTGGACCTCGCCGGTGGCCGGGTCGGTACGCCTGGGCGAGGCGAGGGAGTAGACGAGGTAGTCGACGGGGCCGTACCGGTCGGCGAGGAGTTTGAGCACCTCGGCACGGGTGGCGTCCGCGTAGGCGTCGGCGTTGACGAAGGTGAAGTCGCTTCCGGCCTCTTCGAGCAGGGCGGCGGTCGCGGCGGTTCGGTACCAGCCGGCGGTGGCGGTGCGCCGCTCGCCGGCCGGTGTCTCGTAGGCGACGCCGATGCCGCGGATGCCGTGGCGGCGCAGCCCGGCCAGCAGGATCGCCAGACCGTACCCCGCGCTGGAGCCCAGCACCAGGGCGACCGGGGCCCGCCCGGTGGGGGTGGCGGGGGTGATGGACTGCCACAGCTGGTGCACGGTGGCCTGGCTGCCCTTGGGGTGGGAGTTGACGATCAGGTAGCCCCGCTGCTTGGGGGTGATCTGCTGCGTGCTCACGCGGTGGTGCCCTCTCCGGTGGGGTGGCCGTGCCGGGCGAGCAGGTCGCTGAGGTCGCCGACGGTGTGCAGGCGGCCGACCTCCTCGTCCGGGATGACCATGTTCAGGCGCGTCTCCAGGGTGACGACGAGCTCGTGGAGGGCGAGGCTGTCGATCCCGAGATCGTGCTGCAGTCGTGCGTCGTTCGTGATCGTATCGGCGCCGGTGACCGCCGCCTGTGCCAGAGCGTGACGGAGGATGTGTGCTGCGGTTGTAGGGGTCGTCATTGCGGTAGGTGTCCTTCGTCGGCTACCCGGCGGTTCTCGGTGACGCCGGCGCGGCCTTGGAAGCTGCTCAACCCCTGATGCGGCGGCGCATCCCCGTTCCGGAGCGGCGGGCCGCACTGTGGGTGGATGCTGCACGGGCCTACAGCCAACAAGGCAGACTGGCTGAGGGGTACCAAGCACTCAGGATCGCGGAGAGCTGTGCTTCTGAGGACATTCGACGCCGCCCCAGCGTGCTGGAACTGGTCGGTGACATGGCCGCGCGGGACCGACGTGGCAGTGTCCCGGAACTCCGCCGTTTCTGCCATGAGTTGGGAGTTCGGATTTGACTGAGAACCACGAGCCGTTCCTTCACGTCATCGTCTGCGCTTCGGGAATCGCTGACGGCGTGGCTGAGCTGATCGCCGCAGCCCGTGCCGAGGGCTGGAAGGTCGGTGTGATTGCTACTCCCAGCGCTCTCGGCTTTATAGACCAGGAAGCCATCGAAGCCCAGACCGGCTATCCGCTCCGCTCCGCGTGGCGCACGCCGAGCATCCCGCAACCGCTGCCTCCGGCAGACGCCATTGCGGTCGCTCCCGCGACGTTCAACACCATCAACAAGTGGGCCGCCGGCATCTCCGACACGCTGGCGCTCGGCATCCTCTGCGAGGCCTACGGGCTCGGCATCCCCGTTGCGGTCCAGCCCTATGTCAACTCAGCCCAGGCTTCCCACCCGGCCTATTCGGACAGCTTGGCCCGACTGCGCTCGATGGGCGTTCTGATCGGCGACTACGTGCCCCACAAGCCCAAGTCCGGCGGAGGGCGCGACAAGTACAGCTGGACCCATGTCCTCGACCTGCTTCGGCCTGCCCGCACTAACCGTTCGGAGCCGGCAGCGTGAGAGGTGGTACGCCGCAGGAGGCAACGCTGCTGCCACTCCACTCCGTGTCCGTCGCGGGGGTGGTGGTGCGGGAGGACGGGCGGGTGCTGACGATTCGGCGGGCTGACAGCGGGGCTTGGGAGCCTCCGGGGGGCGTGCTGGAGCTGGGCGAGGGTGTCGAGGCCGGCGTGCGCCGGGAGGTCTACGAGGAGACCGGGATCGTGGTCGGCGTGGAGCGGCTGACCGGCGTCTACAAGAACATGAGCCGAGGGGTTGTCGCTCTTGTTTTCCGCTGTCGACCTGAGGGCGGGACCGGCCGGCTCTCTGACGAGTCGGTCGAAGTCGACTGGCTCACGCCGGCCGGGGTCTCCGACCGCATGGCTGAGGTCTATGCCGTACGTGTCCTGGACGCGCTTCAGGACGAAACGGTACCGAGCATCCGGACCCACGACGGCTGACAACTGCTGTGACCGCATAACGAAGGCCCCCATCGCGGGATGGGGGCCTTCGCCGTACGTTGGGCTTGCGCTCAGACGGTGGCGGTCTGCGGGGTCTGCGCGGGCAGGTGCTCGGAGGCCTGTGCGTCCTCGCGGGTACGGAGGGCGAGGGGGATGCGCAGGGCGGCGATCCAGGTCAGCGAGGCGCCGAGCATGTGGAGGCCGACCATCAGCTCGGGGGCGTCGGTGAAGTACTGGATGAAGCCGAGGACGCCCTGCAGCAGCAGCACCGCGAGGAGTTCCTTGGTGCGGGACCTGGCTGCCTGCGGGGCCTTGATCGCAGTGAAGACGAAGATCAGGGCGATGGTGAGGCCGACGGAGATGAAGGCGAAGTCGGCGTGGAACTGGGCCAACCTGTCGTAGTCGATCGGGATCCGCGGGACGATCTTGTTGTCCTTGGGCGTCCCCGGGTGGTGGCCGGCGCCGGTCACCAGGGTGCCGGCCGCGACGAGCAGCCCGATCACGGCGACGAGGACGTACGAGAGCTGGTGGATCGGGCGGGCCACGGACAGCTTCGCCGGGCCGTCGCCCTCCTTGCTGCGCTCCCACATCAGCAGGGCGACCCAGACCAGGGCCATCGCGGCGATCATGTGCAGCGCGACGGTGTACGGGTTGAGGCCGGTCAGCACGGTGATGCCGCCGAGCACGGCGTTGCTCATCACCAGCCAGAACTGCGCCCAGCCGAGCTTGGTCAGGCCGCGCCGCCAGGGCCGGTGGCAGCGGGCGGCCAGGATCGCCCAGCCCACCGCGGCGCTGAGCACGTAGGTGAGCATCCGGTTGGTGAACTCGATGACGCCGTGGAAGCCCATCTCGGCGGTGGGCGTCAGGCTCTCGTCGGTGCAGCGGGGCCAGGTCGTACAGCCGAGGCCGGAGGCGGTGAGCCGGACGGCGCCGCCGGTGACGACGATCACCACGCTCATCACCAGCGCGGCGAACGCGGCGCGCCGGACCATGACGGCGGAGGGCTGCCAGCGCTCGGCGAGCAGGGAGAAAGGGGTGGTCTTCAGCACGACGTCCATGGTAGGTGGCTTTACGGGCGATCTTGGGGCGGGGCTGGCTCGCCGCGCCTGGTGCGATCGTGGTGGCCGCCCGGCGCAAGGCGGCCGGGAAGGCCTGACGTCACGCGGTGAAGCGACGTGCTCGTCAGGTGATGGAAGCGGCGCCCCCGGCGATTGAACCCGATCGCCGGGGGCGCCGTTCTGTCTTGAAGGTGACGAAGTTCATTCAAGTTTGCCGAATCCGCGTTCTGCGAGGTGGCAGCTGTGATGGGCTGGTCATGCACATCAGAGAACGGACGCACAGACGAAATCCGGTCGTACGGCGGGGTGTGGCGGGATGCGGGAGTGCCGGTAGAGTCCCCCGGACAGTCGTAGCGGGCCACCGCGAACCACTCAACACGCCTGCTGCACAAGACCGTTCGGAGGGGAACAGCGTAATGGCGCGACAGCAGCGGCACATCGGGATCGGCGCGGCGGCACTGGCAGGCACGGCAGCGGCCGGTTTTCTACTGCCCTTGGCGCTGGCCACCAACGCCTCGGCGCACGTGCCGAGTTGGTCGGTGACCTGCGACAAGGTCGTGATCGACCTGATCAACTACAGCCCCAAGGCCGACGTGAAGAACACCGTCAGCCTCACCATCGACGGCGACAAGGTCCTGGATGCCAAGGCCTTTCCCGCCGAGTTCCACGGCACCTTCCCGGTGAAGGACCACACGGCCCCGATCAAGGCGAACCTGGTGGTCACCACCACGGAGAACCCGAACGACAAGGGCTGGAACATCAACGAGACCAAGACCATCGAGCCGTGCCACACGCCGACTCCGACCCCGACCCCGACTCCCACCAAGACCCCCACCCCCACGCCCACCCCCACCTCGACGCCGACGCCCATCCCGACGCCGACGAAGACCCCGACCCCCGTGCCGACGACGCCCACCGTGGCGCCGACCACGCCCCCGCCGACCACGCCGGCCCCGGTCAGCCCGCCCGCCCCGGCGCCCGCCACCAGCGCGCCGGCGCTCGCCCAGACCGGTAGCAACGACGCCACCCCGATGATCGCGGCGGCCGGCGGCGGCGTGCTGCTGGTCGGTGGCGCGCTCGTCCTGCTCGCCCGCAAGCGCCGTGGCGGCAGCGAGAGCTGACGCAGGGCGGTACGAACGCCGAACGCCCCCCGGCCGGTTGAGGCCGGGGGGCGTTCGACGTTCGTACGGGGGTGGCTGCTCGCAAGTGCGGCCACCTCGGCGGCTACTCCCAGCGGAAGAAGCGGGCGGCCGCGGCCAGGCCGAGCACGGCCCAGCCGGCCAGGATCCCGAGGTCAGCCCAGGGCACCCCGGCGCCGGTCTGCAGCACCGACCGCAGGCCGTCCGAGAGCGCCGAGATCGGCAGCAGTTCCAGCACCGACCGCACCGCGTCGGGGAACTTGCTCAGCGGCACGATCACCCCGCCCGCGAGCAGCAGCAGGATGAACACCAGGTTGGCGGCGGCCAGCGTGGCCTCGGCCTTCAGCGTGCCGGCCATCAGCAGGCCGAGCCCGGAGAAGGCGGCGGTGCCGAGGACCAGCAGCGCGACGACGGCCAGCGGGTTGCCGTGCGGCGACCAGCCGAGCGCCAGCGCGATCACCGACAGCAGCGCGACCTGCAGCGCCTCCGTCACCAGGACGCAGCCGGTCTTGGCCGTCAGCAGCGTCCAGCGCGGCAGCGGGCTGGCGCCGAGCCGTTTCAGCACGCCGTAGCGGCGCTCGAAGCCCGTGGCGATGGCCTGCCCGGTGAAGGCGGTGGACATCACGGCCAGCGCGAGCAGGCCGGGGGCGAGGAAGTCGACCCGCTTGCCGGGGCCCTCGACCGTGACGATGTCGACGGCGGAGAACAGCACCAGCAGCACGGTCGGGATGACGACGGTGAGCAGCAGCTGCTCACCGTTGCGCAGCAGCATCCGGGTCTCGAACGCGGTCTGGGCGAGCAGCATCCGGCCGACGGGGGCGGCACCGGGCTCGGGCGAGTAGTCCCGCTCGCTTCGCTCACTCATGCGCGGAGCTCCCGTCCGGTCAGGTCGAGGAAGACGTCTTCGAGGCTGCGGCGCTGCACGGACAGCCGTTCGGGCAGGACGCCGACGGCCGCGCACCAGCCGGTGACGGTGGCCGGCAGCTGCGGGTCCACCGGCGCCTCGACGCGGTAGCTGCCGGGGGCGGTCTCGACAGCGGTAGCGCCCTCGGGCAGCTCCTTGAGCAGCGGGCCGAGGTCGAGCCCGGGCGGGGCGTCGAAGCGCAGGGCGTTCTCGGCGCCGCCGCGGCACAGCTCCTCGGTGGTGCCGTCGGCGATCACCTTGCCGCGGTCCACGATGGCGACGCGGTCGGCGAGCTGCTCGGCCTCGTCCATGTGGTGGGTGGTGACGACCACGGTGACGCCGTCCCGGCGCAGGTCGCGGACCAGCTCCCAGGTGGCGCGGCGGGCCTGCGGGTCGAGGCCGGCGGTGGGCTCGTCCAGGAAGACCAGCTCGGGGCGGCCGACCACGGCCATGGCCAGGGCGAGCCGCTGCTGCTGGCCGCCGGACAGCCGCCGGTAGGTGGTGCGGCCGCAGGAGCCGAGGCCGAGGCGCTCGACCAGGGCGTCCACGTCCAGCGGGTGGGCGTGCAGCTTGGCGGTGTGCCGCAGCATCTCGACGGCGCGGGCGCCCGCGTACACGCCGCCGGACTGCAGCATGACGCCGATCCGGGGGCGCAGGGCGGCGCTCTGGGTGACCGGGTCGAGGCCGAGGACGCGGACGGTGCCGGCGTCGGGGCGGCGGTAGCCCTCGCAGGTCTCGATGGTGGTGGTCTTGCCGGCGCCGTTGGGGCCGAGGACGGCGGTGATCGCGCCGGTCGCGATGGTGAGGTCGAGACCGTCCACGGCCTGCTTGTCGCCGTAGCGCTTGACCAGCCCGGCGACCTGGACCGCGGGTTCGGAGTGCATACCGGCGAGTGTAAGAGGGCCTCACGTTTCGAGCGGACGGCGCCTCGGTGATCGTTTCCCCAGGTCAGGTAAGGCTTACCTGCGTGATCGATGACACCGGTGAGGCCTGGATCACGGGTTGTCCCAACGGAAGTAATTACGCAACACTGGTGTTGTGAAAAACATGCGCGAGCACGCCCAGCAGCAGGAGGCCGAGTCGGCCTCCCACTGCGACGTGCCCGTGACGGCGGCCGAGGTACTGCTGGACGGCCACCGTGCCACCCGGGACCGGGTCGCCCGCTCGATCCTGGACCACGGCCCCTCCTCCGCCGCCGACCTGGCGAACCGGCTCGGCCTCACCTCCGCCGCCGTCCGCCGCCACCTCGACGGCCTGGCCGCCGCCGGCCTGGTCGAGTCCCGCGAACAGCGGGTCTACGGCAGCCGCGGCCGGGGCCGTCCGGCCAAGGTCTTCGCCCTCACCGACGGCGGCCGGGACGCCTTCTACCAGGCGTACGACCAGCTCGCCGCCGACGCGCTGCGCTGGATCTCGGACGCGGTGGGCGGCGGCAAGGCGGGCGAGGAGGCGGTCGCCGCCTTCGCCCGGGCCCGTTTCGGCAAGCAGGGCGAGAAGTACCGGGAGGCGCTGCGCGAGGCTGGGGTGGAGGATCGCACCGAGGCACTCGCCCAGGCGCTCAGCGTGGACGGGTACGCTGCCACGGTGCGGCGTGTCCCGTCGGCCGCGGCCAAGGCCCCGGCGGGCGCCCAGCTCTGCCAGCACCACTGCCCGGTCGCGCACATCGCCGAGCAGTTCCCCCAGCTCTGCGAGGCGGAGACCGAGGTCTTCTCCCAGCTCCTGGGCACCCATGTGCAACGGCTGGCCACCATCGCCCACGGCGACGGGGTCTGCACCACCTATGTGCCGGCACCCGGTGCCGCATCGTCGTCCGCCCGTGGTTCCGCGGGCCGCGACTCCGATGCAGCGCCGACTGCCGGTACGTCCACCGAAGATTCTGCGTCCGCGCGTTAGGAAGCTCGCATGACTGACACCGTTTCGCACCCCGAGCTCGAAGGCCTGGGCAACTACGAGTACGGCTGGGCCGACCCGGACGCCGCTGGCGCCACGGCCAAGCGCGGGCTCAGCGAGGAGGTCGTGCGCGACATCTCCGCGAAGAAGAGCGAGTCCGAGTGGATGCTCAACCTGCGTCTCAAGGGCCTGAAGCTGTTCGGCAAGAAGCCCATGCCGACCTGGGGCTCCGACCTGACCGGCATCGACTTCGACAACATCAAGTACTTCGTCCGCTCCACCGAGAAGCAGGCCGAGTCCTGGGAGGACCTGCCGGCGGACATCAAGGCCACCTACGACAAGCTGGGCATCCCGGAGGCGGAGAAGCAGCGCCTGGTCGCCGGTGTCGCCGCCCAGTACGAGTCCGAGGTCGTCTACCACCAGATCCGTGAGGACCTGGAGGAGCAGGGCGTCATCTTC
The DNA here is from genome assembly GCF_055575755.1 of Kitasatospora sp. NPDC034035. Classification (NCBI taxonomy): domain Bacteria; kingdom Bacillati; phylum Actinomycetota; class Actinomycetes; order Kitasatosporales; family Streptomycetaceae; genus Kitasatospora; species Kitasatospora sp. NPDC034035. The sequence continues at coordinate 56,127 of NZ_JBVISA010000015.1, forward strand.
CTGGACACCGACACCGCGCTGCGCGAGCACCCGGAGCTGTTCAAGGAGTACTTCGGCACCGTCATCCCGGCCGGTGACAACAAGTTCGCCGCGCTGAACACCGCGGTGTGGTCCGGCGGCTCGTTCATCTACGTGCCGAAGGGCGTGCACGTCGACATCCCGCTGCAGGCCTACTTCCGGATCAACACCGAGAACATGGGCCAGTTCGAGCGGACGCTGATCATCGTCGACGAGGACGCCTACGTCCACTACGTCGAGGGCTGCACCGCGCCGATCTACTCCTCCGACTCGCTGCACTCCGCGGTCGTGGAGATCATCGTCAAGAAGGGCGGCCGCTGCCGCTACACGACCATCCAGAACTGGTCGAACAACGTCTACAACCTGGTCACCAAGCGCGCCGTGGCGTACGAGGGCGCGACCATGGAGTGGGTCGACGGCAACATCGGCTCCAAGGTCACCATGAAGTACCCGGCCGTCTACCTGATGGGCGAGCACGCCAAGGGCGAGACCCTGTCGATCGCCTTCGCGGGCGAGGGCCAGCACCAGGACGCCGGCGCCAAGATGGTGCACATGGCGCCGAACACCTCCTCCAACATCGTCTCCAAGTCGGTGGCGCGCGGCGGCGGCCGGACCTCCTACCGCGGTCTGATCGAGATCGGCGAGGGCTCGCACGGCGCCAAGTCGAACGTGCTGTGCGACGCGCTGCTGGTCGACACGATCTCCCGCTCGGACACCTACCCGTACGTGGACGTCCGCGAGGACGACGTGTCCATGGGCCACGAGGCGACCGTCTCCAAGGTCAGCGAGGACCAGCTGTTCTACCTGATGAGCCGCGGTCTGACCGAGTTCGAGGCCATGGCGATGATCGTCCGCGGCTTCGTCGAGCCGATCGCGCGCGAACTGCCGATGGAGTACGCGCTGGAGCTCAACCGGCTGATCGAGCTGCAGATGGAGGGCGCGGTCGGCTGACCCCGGCCACCGACCGCCCAACCGACTTTCGAGGAAGAGAGCTACACGACAGCCATGGCTGACGTTCAGAACACCACCGGCTCGACCACCGCCGGTTCGATCGAGGTCGGCACCGCCGGCGCGGGCGCGCAGCTCGCCGGCCCCGGCACCGGCCGCGCCACGGTCCAGCAGCCCATCGACGCGCGCGTCGCGGTCAAGCCGTCCTTCGACGTGAACGACTTCCCGGTGCCGCACGGCCGCGAGGAGGACTGGCGGTTCACCCCGCTGCACCGCCTCGGCGGGCTGCACGACGGGACCGCCGCCGCCGCCGAGCGGGGCGAGGACAAGGTCGAGTTCACGCTGCCGGAGGGCGTCACCGCCGAGACCGTCGGCCGCGACGACGCCCGCCTGGGCAAGGCCGGCACGCCGGTGGACCGGGTGGCCGCGCAGGCGTTCAGCGCCTTCGAGCAGGCCCTGGTGGTCACCGTCCCCAAGGACGCGGTGCTGACCGAGCCGGTCAGGATCGACGTGCGCGGCGAGGGCGGCGTCCGCTTCGCCCACGTGGTGATCGACGTCAAGCCGTTCGCCGAGGCCGTCGTGGTGCTCAACCACACGGGCACCGGCACCCGGGCCGCCAACGTCGAGCTGCTGGTCGGCGACGGTGCCAAGCTCACCTTCGTCTCCGTCCAGGACTGGGAGCGCGACGCCGTCCACGTCGCCCAGCACAACGCGCTGGTCGGCCGGGACGCCACGTACAAGTCCGTGGTCGTGACCTTCGGCGGCGACCTGGTCCGCCTGCACCCGCGGGTCAACTACGCGGGCCCCGGCGGCGAGGCCGAGCTGTTCGGCCTCTACTTCGCCGACGCCGGCCAGCACCTGGAGCACCGCCTGGTGATCGACCACGACACGCCGCACTGCCGGTCGAACGTGGCGTACAAGGGCGCGCTGCAGGGCCAGGACGCGCACGCCGTCTGGGTCGGCGACGTGCTGATCCGCGCCGCCGCACTCGGCACCGACACCTACGAGCTCAACCGGAACCTGGTGCTCACCGACGGCGCCCGGGTCGACTCGATCCCGAACCTGGAGATCGAGACCGGCGAGATCGTCGGCGCCGGCCACGCCTCGGCGACCGGCCGCTTCGACGACGAGCAGCTGTTCTACCTGCAGGCCCGCGGCATCCCGGCCGACGAGGCCCGCCGCCTGGTGGTGCGCGGCTTCTTCGCCGAGCTGCTCCAGCAGATCGGCGTGCCCGAGGTCCAGGAGCAGCTCATGGAGAAGATCGACGCCGAGCTGGAAGCGGCGGTCTGAACACGATGACCTTCCTCCGTGCCTGCGCGCTGAGCGACCTCCAGGAAGACGTGCCCAGGCGCGTGGACCTCAACGGCGTGCCGGTCTCCGTCGTCCGCACCGACGAGGGGGTGTTCGCGGTCAACGACATCTGCTCGCACGCGAACGTCTCGCTCTCGGAGGGCGAGGTCGAGGACTGCATGATCGAGTGCTGGCTGCACGGCTCCAGCTTCGACCTGCGCACCGGCAAGCCCTCGGGCCTGCCCGCCACCAAGCCGGTCGCTGTCTACCCCGTAAAGATCGAAGGGGACGATGTGCTCGTCTCCGTCAACCAGGAGTCCTGAGTACACATGGCAACCCTTGAAATCCGCGACCTGCACGTCTCCGTCGAGGCCGAGAACGGCCCGCGCGAGATCCTGAAGGGCGTCGACCTGACCGTGAAGCAGGGCGAGACCCACGCCATCATGGGTCCGAACGGCTCCGGCAAGTCCACCCTGGCCTACTCGCTGGCCGGCCACCCCAAGTACACCGTCACCGGCGGCTCGGTGCTGCTGGACGGCGAGGACGTCCTGGAGATGTCCGTCGACGAGCGCGCCAAGGCCGGTGTCTTCCTGGCCATGCAGTACCCGGTCGAGGTCCCGGGCGTCTCGGTCAGCAACTTCCTGCGCACCGCCGCCACCGCCGTCCGCGGCGAGGCCCCGAAGCTGCGGCTGTGGGTGAAGGAGGTCAAGGAGGCGATGGCCGCCCTCCAGATGGACCCGGCCTTCGCCGAGCGCAACGTCAACGAGGGCTTCTCCGGCGGCGAGAAGAAGCGCCACGAGATCCTCCAGCTCGAGCTGCTCAAGCCGAAGATCGCGATCCTCGACGAGACCGACTCCGGCCTGGACGTCGACGCGCTGCGGATCGTCTCCGAGGGCATCAACCGGGTCCGCTCGACCGGCGAGGTCGGCACCCTGCTGGTGACCCACTACACCCGCATCCTGCGGTACATCAAGCCCGACTACGTCCACGTCTTCGCGGGCGGCCGCATCGTCGAGTCCGGCGGTGCCGAGCTGGCCGACAAGCTGGAGAACGAGGGCTACGAGGCGTACGTGAAGGGGGGCGCTTCCGAGTGACCCATACGTTTACGGGACTGCTCGACACCGACGCGATCCGCAAGGACTTCCCGGTCCTGCAGCGGCTGCTGCACGACGACAAGCCCCTGGTCTACCTGGACAACGCGGCGACCTCGCAGAAGCCGCGCCAGGTGCTGGAGGCGCTGACCGCCTACTACGAGCGGCACAACGCCAACGTCCACCGCGGCGTGCACGTGCTCGCCGAGGAGGCCACCGCGCTGTACGAGGGCGCCCGGGACAAGGTCGCGGCCTTCGTCAACGCGCCGAGCCGCAACGAGGTGATCTTCACCAAGAACGCCTCCGAGTCGCTCAACCTCGTGGCCAACATGCTGGCCTGGGCGGATGAGCCGTACCGGGTGGACGCCGACTCCGAGATCGTCATCACGGAGATGGAACACCACTCCAACATCGTCCCGTGGCAGCTGCTGTCGCAGCGCAGCGGTGCGAAGCTCAAGTGGTTCGGGCTGAGCGACGAGGGTCGGCTGGACCTGTCGAACATCGACGAGCTGATCACCGAGAAGACCAAGGTGGTCTCCTTCACCCTGGTCTCCAACCTGCTCGGCACGGTGAACCCGGTCGAGACGATCGTCCGCAAGGCCCAGTCGGTCGGCGCGCTGGTCGTCATCGACGCCTCGCAGGCCGCCCCGCACATGGTGCTGGACGTGCAGGCGCTGGAGGCCGACTTCGTCGCCTTCACCGGCCACAAGATGCTGGCCCCGACCGGCATCGGCGTGCTCTGGGGCCGCCAGGAGCTGCTGGAGGACCTCCCGCCGTTCCTCGGCGGCGGCGAGATGATCGAGACCGTCACCATGGGCTCGTCCACCTACGCCCCGGCACCGCACAAGTTCGAGGCCGGCACCCCGCCGATCGCCCAGGCGGTCGGGCTCGGCGCGGCCATCGACTACCTGCAGGGCGTCGGCATGGAGAAGATCGCGGCGCACGAGCACGCGATCACCGAGTACGCCGTCGAGCGGCTGCTGGAGGTCCCGGACCTGCGGATCATCGGCCCGCGCACGGCCGTGGACCGCGGTGCGGCGATCTCCTTCACCCTCGGCGACATCCACCCGCACGACGTGGGTCAGGTGCTGGACGAGCAGGGCATCGCCGTGCGCGTCGGACACCACTGCGCGCGGCCGGTCTGCCTCCGGTACGGAATTCCGGCGACCACGCGGGCGTCTTTCTACCTGTACTCGACGCCGGGCGAGGTCGACGCGCTGATCGACGGCCTGCACCACGTCCGGAACTTCTTCGGCTGACGGGACAGGGCAGGACGACCATGAAGCTCGACTCGATGTACCAGGACATCATCCTGGACCACTACCGCAACCCGCACGGCAAGGGGCTGCGGGACGGCGACGCCGAGGTGCACCACGTCAACCCGACGTGCGGCGACGAGATCACCCTGCGGGTGAAGCTCGACGGCGCGACGGTCACCGACGTCTCGTACGAGTCCCAGGGCTGTTCGATCAGCCAGGCCAGCGCCTCGGTGCTCAACGACCTGGTGGTCGGCAAGACCGTCGGCGAGGCCCAGGCCGTCCAGGAGGCCTTCCTGGAGCTGATGCAGAGCAAGGGCCAGGGCGAGGGCGACGAGGAGGTGCTGGAGGACGCGGTCGCGTTCGCCGGCGTCTCCAAGTACCCGGCCCGGGTCAAGTGCGCCCTGCTCAGCTGGATGGCCTGGAAGGACGCGACCGCCCAGGCGCTCGCCCAGCACCCCGTCGTGAACGACTGATCCTGCAGAGGAGGAATGACCATGACTGACGAAACCCCCTCCGCTGCGGAGGAGCAGCCGACCGGCCTCATCGTCGGCACCACCGCCGGCACCGTCTCCGTCGAGGACCTGACCGAGGCCCTGATGGACGTCGTCGACCCCGAACTGGGCATCGACGTCGTCAACCTGGGCCTGATCTACGGCATCCACATCGACGAGTCCGACGTGGCCACCATCGACATGACGCTCACCTCGGCGGCCTGCCCGCTGACCGACGTCATCGAGGACCAGGCCAAGACCGCCACCGACGGCCTGGTGCAGGACCTGCGCATCAACTGGGTCTGGATGCCGCCGTGGGGCCCCGACAAGATCACCGACGACGGCCGCGAACAGTTGCGGGCGCTGGGCTTCAACGTCTGAGGTCCGTCCGTACGAACGCCGCTGCCCGGGACTTCTTCGGAAGTCCCGGGCAGCGGCGTTTACACCCGCGCGTCATCTGGTGCGTTGGGTAAGTCCACCGCCGTTCCCCACCGTCCACCCCCCACCCGCCTGCCGGCGGGTGCCCGCCCCGGGCGTGGCCGCGTGCTGCCCGGCCAACCGGGTGGCACGCGCGGCGAGATGGCAGAGCTACGTACTGGCCGGAGCGATGGGCAGGGCGACGTACCTGCCGGAAGCGACAGGGCCGCCACGGTGGTGGTGTTCGCGGCGGGCCGGCGGGCCGCACGCTGTCCGTGGCCCGGGTCGTCGCGGTCGTGGTGGCGGCGGCAGTCGTGGTAGGCCGCCGCAACGGCGAGGGCCCGCAAGCGGCTGGGGTCGATGCTGTTGTGGTGGGCGATGAACTGCACCAGGAGCGCGACCCGGACGCCGTGGATGCAGTCGACCGCCTCCCTGCGGGCGAACCAAGAGCCTTCGGGTACCAGCAGGAGCGGACGGTGTGGCAGGGTGGCCCGGACACCCGGACACCCGGACACCCGGACACCCGGACCGGTGGGACGGTTGCCGGCGATCCAGGCCAGCGTGGTCCGGTCCATGTACTGGTGGTCTGGGAGTCGGCCTGCGTCGGCCAGCACGCGCAGCGGCGTCTTCCCGGGCTGCGGTGTCGACGAGATCATGAACGATTCCTGATGAGGTCGGGTGCGATGGGCGTCACGCTGGGCGTGGTGGTGCTGACGATGGGGAACCGGCCTGCGGAGCTGATGGCCCTGCTGGACTCGGTGCGGGCCCAGGTCGGCGGCGACAACGGCGTTCGGACCGTGGTGCTTGGGCAAGGCGTGAAGCTGCCCGAGCTGCCGGACTGGGTGGACGCCGTGGAACTGCCGGAGAACCTCGGAATCCCCGGGGGCCGCAACGCCGGCGTCGAGCGGCTGCGCGAGCTGGGCGGCACGGACGTGCTGGTCGTCCTGGACGACGACGGCCTGCTGCCTCGCACCGACACCTTCCGGCTGATCCGGGAAGCCTTCGAGCAGGGCCCGCAGCTGGGGATCGTGTCCTTCCGGATCGCGGACGAGACCGGGTGCACCCAGCGCCGCCACGTGCCCCGCCTCGGCGCCAGCGACCCGATGCAGTCCGGACCGGTCACCACGTTCCTGGGCGGCGGCCACGCCATCCGCATGAACGTGATCGACCAGGTCGGGCTCTTCCCCGCCGAGTTCTTCTACGCGCACGAGGAGACCGACTTCGCCTGGCGCGCGCTGGACGCGGGCTGGCGCATCGACTACCGCGCTGACATGGTGCTGCAGCATCCTCGCACCGACCCGGCTCGTCACGCCGCCTACTACCGGATGACGGCGCGGAACCGGGTCTGGCTGGCCAAGCGCCACCTTCCTGCGGTCCTCGTGCCTGTCTACCTCACTTCCTGGGCCCTGTACACGCTGGTCCGCCGGCCGCCGCTGTCCGGTCTCAAGGCGTGGTGGTCCGGCTTCTTCGAGGGAGTTCGCACCGCGTGTCCTCCGCGTCGTCCGATGCGGTGGAGCACGGTGTGGCGGATGGCGAAGCTGGGCCGACCGCCCGTGTTCTGACGGCCGGTCCAGCGCGGTCAGGTCCGAACGGGTGGACGGCGTCGGTGACGCGTTGCACGTCCGTGCTGGTCCTGGCCGGGTAGCAGGGCAACCTGACGCGTCAACTGCTGCCGCGCAAACCTCTCCTTCGGGGGAAAGGTTTGTGCGGCAGTGGTATATCTGCGACTGGGCGGCCAGGCTGGTGCCGCGACCTCGGAGGGAGCGAAGTCATGTCGGTCATTGCGTTTGCGCAGTTGCTCCTGCCTGACTCGCCGTACGCCATGTGGGTCCGGGGAGAACTGGAGGAGTACCTCCGGCTCCCGGACGACGACACGCGGGCTGAGGTCATCGGAGGGGAGATCGTTGGGTCACCGGCGCCGGTGTACGCCCACGCAGGAATCCTCTCGGACATCCAGCGAGGCTACGAGCGTGCGTGGTTCGTCGATGCGAGCTTCCAGTGGCGAGCCGTGCAGGCCGTCAACCTGGATCTGTTGGAGATCGGCGACGGCTACGTCCCCGACCTGGTGGTCGTGCAGAAGGACATCGACGCGGAGAAGCGTGCAGACGACGTCCTGCACCTGCACCCGCACGATCTGGCGCTCGTCGTCGAGGTGACCTCCGCATCCAACGCCCGTCACGACCGTCGGCCCATGTTCGGTCGCCAGGTCAAGCCCACGAAGTGGGGCGGGTACGCGAGGACAGGAGTGCCGTACTACCTCCTGGTCGACCGTGACCCGCGGCAGCCCGGAGTCACCCTGTTCGGCGCGCCTGACAAGGCCAAGGGCACGTACGAATCCCTGGGCGAATGGAAGTTCGGTGAATCCGTCCGCCTGCCGGAGCCGTTCGGCGTCGAGATCGACACCGACGCCTGGAAGCCCTGGAGTCCGTAGGCGCCGAGCACTGCTCGGGCGGGTGGCCACCCGCGCTCGATCTGCTTCGTTGACTAGGTTCACCGTCGTTCCCCACCATCCGCCCCCCACCCCTGGGCCTGGCCGTGTGCCGCCGGGCCAGGCGGCACACGGCAGGGTGTCTCAGGCGGCGATGTGTGCGGGCCGGCTGCCGGTAAGTGCGGTGTGCAGGGCCGTTCGGACTCGGGCGGCGCCTGCGGTTGCCACGTCCGCGCCCTGGCCGGCCGTGGGGGGTCGGGTGGTCAGACCGGCGCAGGGGCGGCAGATGCCGGGCCGGGGCACGGGATCGTGGCACCTGGTGCACTCGGAGTACCTGGGTGCCGCTGCGCCCGGGACGGGAGGCATCTTGTGCTCCAGGCGGTAGCGCAGCACGGCCACCGCTGAGTGCATCGGGACGGGCAGGCCCGGCAGCAGGGCGTGGGCGAGGTCGGCCCGGGTCGCGCCGCGTTGCAGCCACTACGCGACGAGGGGCGCGAGTTCGCGCGCTTCGGCCTCGCCGAGACGCAGTCGGGGCTCGGGCTGGATCGCCCGGAACAGGGTGGTGACCGCTTCGCTCTCGGAATCCGGAGGTGCGGGGAGGGTGGGTTCTTGCTGCCGGTTCTTTACTACAGGGCCGTCAGCGTGACCGGTGGCCCCTCCGCCGGAGGCCGGAGGGGTGGCACTCGGTCGCGGGAGTTGCGGGGTGTCGTAGACGTGGGTCTCGGTGATGATCGTGCCGTCCGGCAACCGGATCTTCTCGACCCGGTAGTACCCGGCGTCGGTCAACTCCTTGAGCGCCTTACGGACCGCGCCGCGCCCCTGGGGGCTGGTATCGGCCATGTGCCGCCCGTCCTCGCGCCAGCCGTCGGGGCGGGAGAGGAGGTCGGCGAGCAGGCCGCGAGCGGTGTAGGACAGCCGCCGGTACTGGAGTAGGGCGTTGGGTAGCACGGTGAAGTTGCGCACGTGGGCGCTACGATGTACTCGCATCGGGAGGTGGACTCCTGTTGCCGGACCCCGGAGCGTTGGCGCGCTGCCGGGGTCACCTGTTTTTGGTTGGATTACGAAACGTACCACGGCATTTGACACAGTGTGAGCCGTTCGCGACATTCCGTGCGTGGCCAGTGCGGGGAAACCCGGCTGGGCCGGCCCCGGGATTCGAGCCTGCTGCCTCCATTCCTCCCGGGCTGGGCTCACAGGTCGTCGAGGTCGTCGGCGAAGGTCACATCCAGCTCGGCGACCAGGGCTTCGGCGAGTTCGGCCTGCTGGGTGCGGTCGATGAGGACCTTGCCGAGGTTGGCGACGCCCCGCAGTGTGGTGAGGTCGTTGCCCCGCAGATCCAGGTCCTGGTACTTACCCCGGCCGAACTCGGTCAGCCGCAGGTTGCAGGTGTCGAGGACTGCGCCGCCGAGGTCGCAACCGGTGAACGACGCCTCAGTGAGCGCGCACTTGGAGAAGGCGACCGGGCCGGTGGCGCGGGTCTGCTCGAAGGTCGCGTAGTCGAGCCTGCAGTTGTCGAAGAGGACGTTGTCCAGCGTCACGTCGATGAGCCCGGCGCCCATGATCTTGCAGTTACGGAAGACGACCCGGGAGAGTTTGCTGTCGGTGATGCGGGCGGCAGCGAGGTCGCAGGTGTCGAACTCGACAGAGTCGAGGCGGACTTGGTCGATCTGCATGCGGTTGACCCGCAGGTTGGAGACGCGGCCGGTGATGAGACGGGTCTCGGCGAGATCCAGGTCCCGCAGGTCGGCGTCGCCGTACTGGAAGTCTTGGACGATACCGCGGGCGGAGTCGAGGGTAGTGACGTTGGACAGGTACAGGCCGGGCTCGTCCAGGTGGGGCAGGGTCACGGTGATACGGCCGAAGGTGATGCTGTCCATGAGGGGCTCCGCTCTCTCGATGGTCGGGCCGGGCCTGCACCGCTGGTGCAGGCCCAGGGTGTTCGGGGGTGGCGCTACTTGCCCTTGTTCGACCAGTTGTCCCAGGCAGGCCGTTTGTCGAACGGCCCGGCGGTGGGGCCGGTCACGGTGGCGACGCCGGTGAGATGGGCGACGACGGCCGTGTTGCTGGCGGCCAGCAGTTCGCCCAGGGCCATGCGGCTTTTCCTCGCGGACGGTATCGGACAGGGCGGTGGCCAGGGCCTGTTGGGATGGGCGCGGTCCAGCATCGAGCCGATGTTCCACTCCAGGACGTTCCCCGCCCGGAAGTCCTCGTAGGCCGGGTCGGTCGACCTCGCGGGTGGTCAGGTCGCGGTTGCAACGTGACCAGGCGATGGTGCGGCGTCAGAATTCGCGGGCCTGCTGGGGTGGGGGCCGCCCGCTCGGTGTTGACGCCTTCCCTACTGCCGCTCCCGTGGTTACCGGGCCGGGAGGAGTTCCCCGTACTCGACGGCCGCGCGCAGGACGGTGGCGAAGCCCTGGGGCAGGAGGTTGACCGCGTCGAGGGCGTCGGCGGTCAGGGGGATCTCTTCGAGGAGGTACTCGCCTCGGCCCTCCTGGGTGAACTCGGGCCCGGTGCGGTCCTCGAAGCTCCACTTCTCGATGGTGGCGAGGTAGAAGTCCTGGCGCTCGTCGGCGGTCTCGATGGTGTGGAGGAGGCTGACGATCTCGGCCTCGCCCGCGATCTCCTCGCGGACCTCGCGCAGCAGGGCCTCCTTGGGGCTGGCGTCGGTCGGTTCGGTCTTGCCGCCGACGATCACCCAGTACGGGTCGAGGCCGGGGCGGATGCGCTTGATCAGCAGCATGGTGTCGTTCGGGGTGAGGAGGACGGCGCGGACGCGGTGCTGCATGGTGGCCTGCTTCCTGTTCGGTAGGATGGGCGGGTCAGTGGAGGAGCCAGCCGCCGTCGACGTGCAACGACTGGCCGGTGATGAAGGACGCGCTGGGGCCGGCCAGGAAGGCGACCGCTGCGGCGACGTTCTCGGGTCGGCCTCGGCGCTGGACGCACTGGCGACGGATCTGGTCCTCGGGCCGGGCGCGGTGGTGGGTGGGCAGGTCGTTCTCCGCCTCGACCTGGATGGCCCCGGGTACGACAGTGTTCACGCAGATCCCGGCCGGTCCAAGTTCCCTGGCCAGCGACCTGGTGAGGCCGAGGAGTCCGGCCTTGGCGGTGCTGTAGGCGGTGAGTCCGGCGCGGCCGGCGCGGGCGTTGACACTGCCGATGTTGACGATCCGGCCCCATTGACGGGAGCTCATACCGGGGCTGATTGCCCGGCAAGTGCGGTAGTGAATGGTCAGGTTGGACTCGATGGCGCGCGCCCACTCGTCCTCGCCGAGCTTGCCCCATGGGATGCGCGGGTAGGCGCCCGCGTTGTTGACGAGAACGTCGACCGGCCCGAGTTCGGACTCGACCTGGCTGGCCAGCGCGGCGACGGCGTTCGTCGGTGAGGTCGGCGCTGACCTCGATGCCGTTGCGGCCCTCGCGTCGTACGTCGGCGAGCACGGTGCGGGCCTGGTGGATCTGTGCGAGGTGGTTGACGGCGACGGCAGCTCCGGCGGCGGCCAGGGCTCGGCTGATCGCGGCTCCGATCCCGGTGGCGCCGCCGGTGACCAGGGCCACCCGGCCTTGGAGCAGCAGGGCGGCGATGGGCAGTTCAAGCGGCGTGGGTGTGGTCATCGTCGGTCCGATCGTCGGGGCTGGTGGCCGGCACAGGCTGGGCGCGGGTGAAGGTCTCGCAGACGGTCTCGGGCTGCTGGGTTTCGGCGAGTTTGGCCAGGAGCAGGAGGAGGTCGTGGCCGCTGAGGCGGTCGGGCGGAATCACACCGAGGATTCGTAGGGTGAGGAAGTGGCGGATCTGGGTGAGGAACCGGTCCGGGTCCAGCCCGGCGGCGGGGGCGAGGTCAGCACGAACACGTTTCAACAGGCGGGTGATTGCGGCCTGGCGTCCGGCGCCTACGGGCCAGGTGTAGCGGACTTCCAGTCGGCGGTGGCGCTCGTCGTGGTCGACCTGTTCGAGGTGCGGGGTGGTGACCGGTGGCAGGTGGAGCGGCAGGGTGCGGGTGTACACGTCGGGCTGGTAGGTCGGTACGAGCCAGCCGCCCATGCCCAGCAAGTACCAGAGGAGGATGGCGATTTCCCCGGCGAGCGTGTTGCGGCCGGCGTACTGGAAGTCGAGCCAGCACAGCGGGTCGGCGATGTTCGGTTCGGTCGGGTCGCCCTGGGTGAGCGCGGTGATCCAGGTGCAGGCGGAGCAGAGTGCTTCGCGGACTTCCCAGATGATGGCGGGCAGGTCGAGGCGCATCGGGATGCCGTTGACGACGAAGAGGTGGCCGGTGAGGGCGTGCACGGGGATCGGCCGGTCAGTGCGTGGGGCAGGGACGGCGGGGTCGCCGGACAGGTACCAGTTGTCGATCCGTCCGCCGGGGCGGATGCGGTCCAGGTAGAGGCCGGGCACGCAGGACGAGAGCGGCTCGGTTCGGCCGCTGTCGGCGACTGCGGCCAGCAGGCTGTCGCGGACAGCGTCGATCAGCGCGGTGACCCGGGGCAGGGCGCTCGGGTGCCGGTCGGCGGTGGCGATGACGTCGCCGAGCAGCATGCTGCACCGGCCGGTGGCGAACACGTCCTCGTAGGCCACGACGTGCTTTCCTGCCGCCTGGCTGCGGCCCAGTAGTCGGGGCACCGGCAGTGTGCGGGCGGCGACCTGCCAGCCCTGGACCTCGGCCTCCGCTGCGGCGGGGGAGAGGATCTTGCGGAAGACCGGACCCGGGGCGGCGGGGCCGTTCATGCGCGGCTCGTCGGCAGGGAGATGGTGGCCAGCCAGTGGCCCAGGACGGTGTTGGCCAGCTCCACCGCCTTCTCGCGGTCCTCGCGGGCCCGGGGGCGTAGGTCGGCGTCGATGTCGGGCTCGCGGTCGAGGAAGACGCCCAGCGCGTCGTCGTCGGAAGCGCGTTCGGTGTCCTCGAAGCGCAGCATCACCTTGGCCAACAGGGCGGTGACTTTGAACAGGGCACGGAGGTCGGGAGCGCCCTTGAGGAGCTGGCGACGGATCTCGATGGCGGCCTGCACTCCGGCCTCGACACTGGCCGCGACGTCGTCGGCCGCGTCCGGAGCAGGCAGGCCCAGGCCGGGGCGGCACCACAGCGGCGCGAGGGCACCGGAGCCGATCAGCATGAGGACGTGCAGCAGGCGGGAGGTGACCGCCCCGGTGCAGCACTCCTCCTGTGTCAGCACGGTCAGGCCGAGCTTGACGCCACCGAGTTCGGCTTCGAGGTCGGCGAGGGCCCGTCGGAGCTCGGGAAGGCTGTCCTGCTCGGCGATGACGAAGACGTCCAGGTCGGACCAGCCGTGCTGGTACTTGCCTCGGGCTCCGCTGCCTGTCACGGCGAGGAGGTCGATGACGGGCGGCACCTGGAGGGTGGTGCGGTCCAGCAACTCGGACAGGTAGGACTCCAGGTGGACGGGCAGGCCCAGGGTGTTCACCGGCGTCGTGGACGGCCTGCGCAGCGGCCATCGGCAAGCCAGGGCAATCCCGTCGAGGCGACGTTCAAGGTGCGAGCGGCTGTGGTTGTTGTCGATGACCTCCTGCGCGAGCGAGGCGATCCCGGCCGCGCCACGGCGGGCCTTCACGGCGTCGCGCTCGACCACGTCCTCGTGCCCGGCGGTGCCGCGTTCGGCGCGGACCTCAGGCGTCGCGTCGACATACACGACGGTCAGCTGCTCGCCGAGCATCCGTCGCAACTCGGCGGCCGCGTCCTGGTCGTGCAGCGACTCGATGGTGACGTGTTCGAGGAACTGGTGGGCCGCGCAGAACCGGTCGAGGCCGTCGACCAGCAGCTCGGCCCGCACCACGGCCGGGATCGCGTACGGGTCGGCGATGCCCGCGCGCTGGGCGGCATCGTCGATCAGGTAGCCGATCTTGAGGCGGGCGTATCCGTGCCTGACCCGCAGGTACTCGCCCGCCGTGCTCTTGCCGCTCTCCGACATGCCCCCGAGCGCGACCACCCGAACCCCCGGCAGGGCTCGGGGCGGCACGAGCGGGGCGATCGGGTGCAGGTGTTGGCGGATGGCGTCCTGGACGGCCATGACCCGGTGCTCGCCGACCACGACGGTCTCCGCCCACCTGCCCTCGGCAACGAGCTGGTGCATCTGTAGGTGGAGGTGCCGCTGGTAGTCGGCGTAGGCCGGGGTGACGTGCCGCTCGTGGGAGAGGCTTCGGGAAGTGCCGATCACCGGGTCGTCGTCGTGAAGGAGCACGATGCCGTGCTCGGCCGCCTCGGCGGCCCGGACGTCGGAGGCGTACGTGGGGTCGTGCTCAGGGGAGACGGACACGATTTCCTCCGGGTGGTGCACAACGACGGTGGGGCACTTGGCGGCTCTCGGCCGGACGCCGCGGGGCGCCCGGCCGAGAGCCGGATCGGGCTAACGGCCCGGGTACGGCGGCTGCGGGGTCGGCGGGGCCGGGGGCGGAGGCGGCGGGGTCGGCGGAGGCTGGGGAGCCTCCAGGATCGGAGCGGCGGTTCGCGGCACGGCGAATCTCCCTTTGGCGTGACGGGTTTCCGGCCTGGCGGGTCGCCGAGGCCGGCGAAATGTGGGCGGCTCCAGCTGCGGGGGTTCACCCGGAGCCGCCGGTCCCGCCTCGGGCCGGCGTGCGGTGGTTGCCGAGGCGGGGGTACTGGGGTCATGCGGTCACGCCGCCGGTATTCGCTCCAGCGCCACCGGGCCCTGCAACGGCGCCGACACCGCCCGCCGGCGCCGGTCCGCCCGCGTGGCAGCCGCAGTGGCCACAGTGAACGGCGTGGCCCGGGTCGGGGCGGACAGGTCGAATTCCGCCCACACCGACTTCCCGCCCCCGGCAAGGGAGTCGACGCCGGACCGGTCCGTCAGAGCGAGGACGAGCGCGAGCCCACGCCCGCCGACGGCTTCCCCGTCCGCCGCCCGCAATTCGGGCCGCCCGGGCCCGGGGTCGCTGACGCACGCCCGCAGCGCACCGTCCTCGGTGAGCCCCAGTGCCGCACTCAGCGCCAGACCCGGCCGTCCGCCCCCGCAGCCGTGAACGACCGCATTGGTGGCGAGCTCGGACAGCACGACCTTCACATCGCCCACGAAGTCACCCAACTCATCGTCACCCAGGCCGAGTTCATCGATCACTTGCTGCGCCCAGCGGCGGAGGGAGCCGATACTCGCCCGGTCGGCCGGAAACCTCATCGTGATGGTTCGTGGTTCCATGGGGCGCCTCACTTGCTCGGGGGCGGAAAAGGGTCCTGGGGCCTCGTGCGACGAGGAGCCGTATGTCGGCGTCGGCCAGGCACCTGAGTCGGCGGTCGGCGTCGGCGTGGCTGCCCAGGTGCGCGATCGTGGGCAGGACCACGGCGTACAGGTCGGCTCGCGCCTCGATGCGGGCGAGGAGGGCATCAGGCCCGGTGCCGTCATCCGTGATCACCTCGGCGAGACGAAGCTCCCGCCGCTCACAGAAGTCGCCGAGGACCCCGGCCAGCGCCCGCCGACGCGGCAGTCCCGCAGCGACGGCTTCACGTAGGAGCCCGACCACCACGGGCTGAGGGACGGAGAGTTGCTCGGTCAGCATCCGCTTCCTTCCGGGTCACTGAGGGTGTCTGCTTTGAGGCTGCCCGAACCCGGGACGTCACGGAATCGCGTGCCGTGGCAGTTCCGTGGCAGTTCTGGCGCACAGTCACCGCTTCTGGTGCTTCCATGACTTCCGGAGCAGGAGGTGGCGATGGCAGCAGTGATCGTGTGGACCGGGCTCGAAGCGAAGGCTCTGCGGGTGGCATGCCGCAAGTCCGTGCGGGACTTCGCTGCACTCCTCGGCATGTCGGTGCGGGCGGTGACGAACTGGGAGAGGCTGGGGGCGGGAACCCAGCCCCGGCCGGACACTCAGGCGATTTTTGACACCGTGCTGCGGCAGTGCGATCCGGGAGCCCGGATACGCTTCGAAACTCTCGTAGCACAGCAGACCGGTGCTCCGATGCATGCGGAGATGCAGGCAGGGCCTCGGGCATGGGAGTACGAATCGTGGACGGAGGACATCGAGCGAGCGGTCCTTGCTGCGGCTCGGCAGGACTTCGTGTTCGCCGGAAGCCTGCTGGAACGTTGGCGATCGCGCTGGGCCGTGCGGGAGCTCGACGAGCGAGGTCTCTATCTGCTGGCCCGTTCGAGCGCGCTCGTGGGTGACCTGCGCCGCGACCAAGGGGTGCTGCTCGGCCCGTTGTCGGCCTCGACGTCGTACAGCCAGGCGCGGTCGTTGTTCACTCAACTCGATATTCCGAGGCGGATCGCGCAGCTGGACTTATCGCTGGCAGTCGTCACGGAAATGTCGGGGAAGCTCGATGCGGCGGCGTCCCGGTACTCGGAATTGGCCGGCGATTTCCGGCTCAGTCCGCGGGACCGGGCGAGGGCGGCACTTTGGGTCGGCACCGCGTTGGACAAGCAAGGGCGGCACGAGCAGGCCGTCGGCATCACGGAGTCGGCGATCCTGGCGTTCGAGAACCTCGGCGAAGTGGAGGACTGGGCGACAGCGCACCAGAAACTTGCGCTTGCGCACCGGGGGACGGGGAACCTGGGGGAGGCGGTGCGACAGATAGAGATCGCGCGGCTGAACGCGACCGCTGCGGTTCCGATGCAGGACGTTCGGCTGACCACTGCTCACGGGCACATCCTGCTCAGCGACCGTGCGACGGCCGGGGAGGGGCTCGCCCTGCTGGACCGGGCCGAGGCATTGGCGGCCAAGTACGGTATGACCCACCAGCAGAGGAGCATCCAAGGCATTCGGACCGGCTTCCAGCGGGCACCGTGCCTCCATTGAGCAGGAGAACGACGTGGCGGACACTCGGCAGCGCGAGATCACCGACCGGCAGTGGGCGGACGCCACGCTGATCTGGGAGTACCACCAGATGGGGCACCGGCGGCAACCGTGCGATGTGGCGATCGGCCTCGGCTGCCACGACCTCGGGGTCGCCGCCGAGACGGCCGCGCTGTACCTGGACGGTCTGGTGTCCAGGATCGTGTTCACCGGCGGGCCGAACCCCTCCCGGCCTGATCACTTCCCCCGGGGGGAGGCCGCGCACTTCACCGAGCACGCCCTCGCGCTCGGCGTGCCCGGTCACGCGATCCTCCAGGAGCCGCGGGCCCGCAACACCGGGCAGAACATCCAGTTCTCCCGGGAGGTTCTGGAGGTTGCTGGTCTCGACGTGCGTTCGGTACTGCTGGTGAGCATGCCGTACATGGAGCGCCGAGCGTACGCCACGTGCCGCCAAGTGTGGCCGCAGGTCGAGGCGGTGTGCGCCTCGACCCCGATGAACTTGAACGACTACGTGAAGACGATCGGCGACGACGCCCTCGTGATCGACGGCCTCGTGGGCGACCTCCAGCGGGTGATCGAGTACCCGGGGCTCGGGTTCGCCGTCGCCCAGGATGTTCCGGAGACAGTCCGTGGCGCGTATCAGCGGCTTCTGGCCGACGGATTCGACAGCAAGTTGCTCACCTGAGGCTGAATCATCTGACGGGCTGGTGTGTGCCGTCCATCAGCCGAACCTGTTTCCCCGCCTGTCCACGTTCGCCAAGCTGTTCACGGCGGACGTGTGGATCGTCCTGGACGACGTGCAGTTCGCCCGCCGCGACTACCAGCACCGCGCCCGCCTCGCACGGGCCGTAGGCGTGCCGGGCCCGACCCGGTGGCTGAGTGTCCCCACTCACCTTCCGGCAGGGCGGGCGACCCTGATCCGGGACGCCCGGATGACCGAACCGGTGCGCAGCCGCCGTCGAACCGCGGACCTGCTGCGCGAGCACTACCGGACCGCTCCGTACTGGGCGGGGTTCAAGGAACGGCTGGATCGATTCTTCGACGTCTTCGAACGCACCGACCGGACGGGGATCGTGGCGCAGGAATCCACACTTCTGCTCCTGTCGATGGTCGGCTGGACCGGCCGGGTAGTGGTCAGCAGCGACCTTGACGCGAGTGCCGGCCGCTCCCAGCGCCTGGCAGAACTCTGCTCGGCGGTCGGTGCCGGCACCTATCTCTGCGGGACGGGCGGAATGCGCTACATCGAGCCTGCTGCTTTCGACCGCGCCGCCATCGAGCTTCGGCCTTTCGCAGTCCCGAACGGCGGCTTGTGGGTCGGCGCGTCCCGAATGAGCGCGGTCGCCGCGCTCACCGCCTACGGGCCGCAGCAACTGGCCGAACTCCTGTGCCGACCTCTTCTCGGCACTGGCCGGACTCTTGCGGGCACTCCCGGAATAAGCGGCCCTCGCGGTGTTCGGGGCTGACGAACGCGAAGCCGTAGCTGTAGCCGAAGTTGAGGAGGTACGGAGCGCCGTCGTCGCGCATGCTCCGCTGGTGGGCCGCTTCCTCGTCGATCGAGCGGTGGACGTCGGGCGGGACCGGTTACAGCCGACGCGCCGTTCGACTCGGTGTCGTCGGGGCCCCGGCGCCACAGGGTCCGCCCGTGTGTCCCGGGCGGTCCGAGGGCGGCGAATGAGGGGGTACGGCCGTCCGGCTGCACCGGGAGCACGGCGTGCTACCTCTACGGCAGTGGAGGCAGAGCTCGCCCTGATTGGGTAGAGGCCGTCAACCTGCTGCCGAGCGAACCTCTCCATCGGTCGAAGGAGTTGTGTGGTGGCGCCTGTCGCACCGAGGGCGGGGGCGGGCACCCGCCGGCAGGCGGGTGGGGGGTGGATGGTGGGGAACGGTGGGGGACGTGCGCAGTGGACGGGATGACGCGCGGGTGTTCGCCTGGGACGGCGCTGCCCGGGACTCCTTCGTGAGGAGGCCCGGGCAGCGCCGTCCCAGGGGCTGGTCAGGCCGTCTTGGGCTTGCGGGCCACGGCGACGGCCAGGGCGGCGCAGGCGAGGGCTGCGACGGCGGCGAAGCCGCTGACGGCGGGGAGGAGGCCGTAGCTCTGGACGAGGGCGCCCACGGCGACGATGGGGAGGGAGCTGCCGAGGTAGACGATGATCCAGAGGGCGCTCATCTCCGAGCCCCGGCGTTCCGGGTTCATCGCGGCGACGGCGGTGGTGAACAGGGAGCGGAAGGCGACGCCCTGGCAGGCGCCGCCGAGGACGCTGCCGATGAAGAGCAGCGCGGGCGTGCCGGTGTACCCGGCGGCGACGACGAGTCCCAGGCCTGCGGCGAGGCCGGTCATGCCGAGGGCGATCACCACGCGGTCCGAGGTCGGCGGCACGATCAGCTGGGCGGCCGCCGAGGAGCCGAGCAGCAGGGCGGCCACGATCGCGCCGGTCAGGTGCGAGGGGGTGTGCAGCAGCTTGGCGGCGAAGGACGGGGCCAGGCTGAGGTAGACGCCGAAGACCGCGTAGGAGATGAAGCCGGCCGAGGCGGCGAGCAGGAACTCGCGGCGGCCGGTGCGCGGCAGCCGCAGTCGCTGGGGGCGCAGGTGGGCCGGGGTGGTGATGCGGGGCGGGGACGCGGGCGCGCGGTTGCGGCCGGGCATCCGGGGGTGCACGAGCGCCAGCGGCACGCAGAGCGTGAGCAGGGCGATGGCGTGCAGCAGGAAGGGTGTCAGCAGCGGGTCGGAGCCGCCGGACAGCAGGGCGCCGACGACCGGGCCGAGCGCCACGCCACCTGCTGAGCAGGCCAGGGTGAGCTTGGCGGCGAGCGTCGGGTGGTCGGGCAGCAGGTCGCCGAGGGCGGCTCCGGCGGCGCCGGTGGACAGGCCGACGGCGATGCCCTGGACGGCCCGGCCGATCGCCAGCTGCCAGAAGCTGCCGGCGGTCGCGAACACGACGTCACCGGCGGCGGCCAGCGCGACGGCGGGCAGGATCAGGGCACGGCGGCCGAGGTGGTCGGACCAGTGGCCGACGATGGCCAGCACCGGGACCAGCGCGAACACGTAGATCGTGAAGAGGATCGTGGTGTCGAGCGCGGTCAGGCCGAGGCGCTGCTGGATCATCGGGTAGATCGGCGTCGCCAGGTTGGCACCGATCAGCATCAGCAGCAGGGCGGCGGCCACTAGGCCGACGCGGACTCCGCGCAGTGCGTTCCAACGGCTGATCGCGGAGAGCTGGAGCTGGGGCCGGGGCGCGAGTTCCAGGGGAAGCAGGGCCTCCGACAGTCGGCGTCCGTCGAGCTGCGCGGTGCGCAGGCCGGAGCCGGCGGGGGAGAGGTCCGCCATGTAAGGGATCTCCTGTGGCAGGGCACCACCGGGTCGGCGGGGTAGGCCGGCGCGCCCGTCCTGAGGCGCTGTGGTGGTGGCCGCGGTGCGGGGCTCCCTGGTGGAGCGGATGAGCTGAGGATTGTGGGCTTCGTTGCCCGGCGGGCCCGCGCGGGGTGTGCGCGGGTACCAGGTCGAAGGATAAGGGGTGGGAGCGCATTCGCGGCGCGCGCCCCTGCGTGCGCCCCTTGCGGCCGGGCATCGGGGGTGCCACACCTATACGCTGAGGTGGTGAAACGGTACGCGGCGCTGTTGGGCTGACCGCTGGCTGAGGGAGAGCGCACAACGATGGCCGGACGACGTCGCAAGAACACCGGGGGCTCGGCGGGAGAGGGCGCGGCCGAGGCGGTGCTGCCCGCCGACCTGGAGCTCCAGGACCTCTACGGGGCGTTCGCCGCCCACGGACTGGACGACGAGGACCTGGACGACGCGGCCGTGCTGGTGCCGCCGGTGAAGCTGCCCCCCGAGCAGGAACTGGCCGGGCAGGCGAAGGCCGTCCCGATGTTCGGGTACGCGCTGGCGCTGGCCCGCTGGGCCGCCCCGCACCTGGCGGTCGACGAGTTCGGCGACCTCGTCGAGGCGGACCGGGCGCCCGCGGCGCGGCTGCTGGGCCTGGCCCCGGCCGAGGGCGAGGTGCCGGAGGAGGCCGAGATCGAGGCGCTGCGGGCCTGGTCGCTCGCCTGTGACCTGGACCTGGTGGAGCTGGGCACGACCGCGGAGGGCGAGCACGTCGCCGTCCCGGGCCCGGACCTGGAGCCCGCCGAGCAGGGCGATCCGGAGACCGTCCTGGAGCTGTGGCTGACCGCCGCCGGGATCGTCCGGGAGCTGGCCGTGGAGGCCGACTCGCTGCCGGAGGAGACGGCGGAGGGGGCCGAGGCGCAGGCCGAGCCCGGCGAGGAGGACGAGGACGGGCTCTCCGAGGTCGAGGAGGCCCGGGACGAGGCCGCCGAGCTGCTCGACGAGGCGCTGCAGGTGCTCTACGAGACCACCGCCTTCGCCGAGCCGGGCAACGAGACCGTGCCGCTGGGCGTGCTGGCCGCGCTGCTGGTGGTGCCGGAGGGCGAGGAGCCGAGCGAGGAGCTGCTGGGCGACATCACCGATGTGATGGTCGCGCTGGACCCGATGCTGGGCGACCTGGCCGAGCTGGGCCTGCTGGACTACCGCCCGATCGACCCGGAGCTGTTCGACGAGGAGGAGGGCGCGGAGCCCGCCGTCGTCGGCGAGGAGCCGCTGGACGAGGAGGAGTCGGCCCGCTTCGGCCTGGTCCGGCTCACCCCGCTCGGCCAGTACGGCATCCGGCAGTGGCTGCTGGAGGACGGCTACGACGCGCCGCTGGTCGGCGACCTGGCCCAGGGCGACGCCGCTGAGCTGCTGCGCGGGTTGTGCGAGTCGGCCAACGTGCTGCCGGAGGAGGAGCTGCGGGTGTGGACCGCCGACCGGGAGCCGGTCGCGGCGGCGCGCGAACTGCTCGTGGCGGCGCGCGGCGACGACGCGTACGGCCCGCTGCGGCGGATGCTCTGCGTCTCCGCGCTCGACCTGCTGGGGCCGGGCGCCGAACCGGCCGTCCGGGAGGTGCTGGACGACCCGGAGCTGGGCGGCGCGGGGCGGGCCTGGTTGACCGCGCAGGGCGCGACGGACGTGCCGGTGCCGACCCGGACGATGACGCTGTGGACGGTGGTCGACACCTTCGCCGCCCAGCTGCTGGACAACGGCGGCGACGCCGCGCTGCTGCGCGAACTGGTCACCGACCTGCCGGTGAAGGGCGATCCGGCGGCCTGGTTCGGTGAGCTGTGGCGGGTCGACCACCCGTACACGGCGGACGTCCTGGAGGCGATCGGGGAGCTGCACCTGGACCGGGCGGTCGCCAAGGAGGCCCGCAAGGCGGCCTTCAAGGCGCGCTCCAAGAAGTAGGCGGCTCAGGGCAGGTCCAGCGAGCCGTCCTCGGTGAAGGGGAAGAACGGGTTGTGGGCCAGCTCCCAGAGGTGGCCGTCCGGGTCCTCGAAGTAGCCGGAGTAGCCGCCCCAGCTCGTCGGCACCGGCGGCTTGACCAGCACGGCGCCGGCCTCGACGGCCGTCTTCATCGCGGCGTCCACCAGCGCGGGGGACTCCAGGTTCACCGCGAGGGTGACGCCGCGGAAGGACGGCTCGCCGGTGGCGGGCACGCCCGCGTCGGCGGCCAGCTCGTCGCTCGGGAAGAGGCCGAGCGCCGAGTCGGCGGTGCGGAACCAGACGATCTCCGGGCTGGAGGCGGTGGAGCGCCGCCAGCCGAGGTCCTCGTAGAAGCGGGCGCTGCGGTCGAGGTCGGAGACGCCGAGGGTGACGATGCTGATCCTGGCGGGGACACCGGTCGGTGCCGCGGTGCCGCCTGCGGTGGTGCTGCTCTGTGCTGTCATGCCGCCAGGGTAGGGAGGGCGGCTGACAACCGGGCGTCCTGACACGGCCACCGCCTCCGTCCGGCAGAGGAGCTGATGACCCGGCAGCGGCGGGCACGTAAGGTGGCGTCAGCGGTGCGGGCGCGAGGAGTCGGGGGTGCGGCACAGGATGATGCGGGAGAGCGGCGGCAGGCACCAGGAGTGGAACACCGGGCCTTCGGGCCGCGCCCCGGTCCCGGAGCGGCCGGGCCAGGAGGATCGTTTCGCCGACCAGGTGGAGTTCTCCCGCCGGACCCTCGCCGCGGTCGACTTCCCCGTGTACGGCGTGGCCGCCGGCCCGGCCCGCACCGGTGAGGCGCTGGCCGCCTTCGAAACCTCCGGCGGCGAACTGCGCTGGGTCGAGGTGCAGTGCGGCGACTGGCGCTCGGCGGCGGGCCCGTACGTGACCGTGCGCACCTACCGTCCGGGCGCCGAGCGCGCCGAGCCGCTGCCCGAGCTGGAGGACGTGGTCGAGGACGAACGGGACCGCGTCTACGAGCAGTTGGGTGTCGACGAGGGCGACGGGCCGGGCCGGGTGCGGGCACTGCGCGAGTGGATCACGGTGGACGGCGAGCCGTGCGCCGTGGAGGTGTACGAGGACCGGCGGGTGCTGCGCCCCGGAGCCACGGTGGCCGGCGGGCCCGGGTCGGTGTGGGCCGTGCGGCTGCGGATCGACGGCCTGACCGTGACGGTCTGCGGCCGCGGGGTGAACCCGGGCGGGGTGGAACTCGGCGGGATCGGCGACTTCGAGCGGTACCTGCGCGGACGCACCGACCTGCTGCGCGACCTCGCCTCCCGGCAGGCCCGGTACGTCCCGGTCGAGGAACGCGAACTGCCGCCCGTCGTCGGGCTGGAGGCGCACCGGTCGCTGATCGCGCAGAGCGTCGCGGAGACCGCCGCGATCGAGGCGCAGGTCCGGGCCGGGCGCACGCCGCGGTTGCCGCGCGGGCTGCGCGGGGACGCCTGCGCGGTGCGCTGGGAGGCGGCGGTGCGCCAGCAGATGAGGCTGGCCACCGAGACCCGGGAGGAGGCCGCGGCGGCGGTGACCTCGATGGTCAACCACCTCAACCGGCTGTCCCAGCAGACGCACTGGCTGGTCGGCACGGCGGAGGGGGAGGCGGCCGTCGAGGAGGTCGTCCGGTACACGGTGTTCGCGAGCGAGGTGGCGAGCCTGCCGGCCCAGCGGGCCTGGGAGCAGCTGTGGCGGGAACGGCCGGGCGGCGGCGGGGCCGGGGTCTGGGAGCAGCACCGGCTGGCCGAGCAGCTGTGGCTGGCGGCCTGGGAGCAGTGGCGGGCGGCCCGGCGCTGACGGTCCGACGTTGACACTCTGCCGCTGACGGTCCGGCGTTGACACTCCGCCGCTGACGGTCCGGCGGTGGCGGCGGTGTGCCGGATTGTGGCAGGGCTGACGACGCCTTGGCAAAGTGGAGGTCATGTGTCAGTCATCAGTCGGCAAATGGACGCCCGGGCGTGAGGTGGGCGTCATGCCGGGTTCACCCGTCCGGCGGAGCCTGCTGGCGTCGGCATCCCGCCCCGACGCCCCGCTCATCCCCTCAGGAGTTGCTGCCATGTCGCTGTCCCGCCGGGACTTCGTCAACCGTTCCACCCTCGTCGGGGCCGGCGTGCTGATTGCCGGCAGCGCCGAGGCCCTGGCCAGCGCCCCCGGTGCGATCGCCGCCCCGGTCGGCGGCGAGGCCCCGGCCGCCGCGGCCGCCGGCACCAACGCGGCCGGTGGCACCGCCGTCGGCTACGGCACGCTGGTGCAGGACCCGGCCGGGCTGCTGTCCCTGCCGAAGGGCTTCTCGTACAAGGTCCTGAACCGGGCCGGCGTCACCAGGCTGCGCACCGGCGAGTTCACCCCGAGCAACCACGACGGCACCTCCGCCTTCGAGGACGAGCGCGGCGGCAACTACATGGTCGTCAACCACGAGCTGTCCGGCGCCCGCGCGAACTGGCCGCACCCGGTGCCGCTGACCGAGGGCCACGTCTACGACCCGGGCGCGGCCGGCGGCTGCACCATCGTGCACGCCAAGCGGGACGGCTCGGTCGAGCAGTGGGTCGGCATCGCCGGCACCTCCACCAACTGCGCGGGCGGCGTGACCCCGTGGGGCACCTGGCTGTCCGGCGAGGAGACCGAGGACAAGGCCGGCAAGAACGGCTTCACCAAGGACCACGGCTACATCTTCGAGGTCGACCCGCTCGACGACGACTACAACCGCGACCCGCAGCCGGTCAAGGCCTTCGGCC
This sequence comes from Kitasatospora sp. NPDC034035, assembly GCF_055575755.1. Taxonomy (NCBI): domain Bacteria; kingdom Bacillati; phylum Actinomycetota; class Actinomycetes; order Kitasatosporales; family Streptomycetaceae; genus Kitasatospora; species Kitasatospora sp. NPDC034035. The sequence goes on from NZ_JBVISA010000015.1 coordinate 80,843, forward strand.
GCTACGCGCACGAGGCCGTGGTCGTCGACCCGAAGCGCGGCCAGGTCTACCTCACCGAGGACGCCTCGAACCCCAACGGCCTGCTGTTCCGCTGGACCCCGCCGGCCGGCTTCCAGCACGGCCGCTACCAGCTGCGGGGGCTCGCCGCCGACGCCGGCGTGCTGGAGGCCTTCAAGGTCTTCGACGGGCAGGGCAAGTTCGTCGACGACCTCTCCCGCGCCACCAAGGTCGGCACCACCTACGGCGTGGACTGGGTCAAGGTCCAGGACCGCGACGCCAGGACCGTCTCCGTCCGCAAGCAGTTCAAGGACGGCGAGGTCACCCGCGCCCGCAAGCTGGAGGGCATGTGGTGGGGTGACGGCGGCTTCTACTTCGTCTCCAGCTTCGCCCGCTCGGAGAGCCCGCTGCAGCACGACGGCCAGGTGTGGTTCTACAGCCCGGCCCGCCGCACCATCACCCTGAAGGTCCTGCTGGGCGTCAACACCGACGTCTGGGGCGACCACGACAACTTCGACGGCCCGGACAACATCACCGTCTCGCCGTACGGCGGCATCGTGATCTGCGAGGACGGCGAGGGCATCTCGCACCTGTTCGGCGCCACCGAGGACGGGCTGGTCTACCCGATCGCCCGCAACGAGCTGAACATCGGCACCGCCGAGAAGCCCGAGTTCAGCGAGTTCACCGGGGTGACTTTCTCGGACGACGGCAAGACCCTGTTCGCCAACATCCAGACCCCGGGCATCCAGCTGGCCATCAGCGGCCCGTGGCGCCGGCTGAACGAGCACAAGCGCGGCCAGGGCTACGGCGAGTGACGGTTCACCAGGTGTGACCGGTGGGGCTGTTCGGCTGCCCGTGGACTACTCGTCCGCGGGCAGCCGCAGTTGCAGCATCGCCAGCAGCCGCTGCTGCGGCTGGGCCAGGTCGATGCCGGTCAACTGCTCGGCGCGGCGCACCCGGTAGCGCAGGGTGTTGGGATGGATGTGCAGGGCGTCCGCGGCCACCCTGACCTCGCCGAGCGCGTCCAGCCAGGCCAGCACCGACTCCGCCAGCCGGGTGCCGTGCCGGCGGTCGTACTCGGTGAGCGCGGTGAGCCGCGGATCGCGCAGGCCGGAGCGCTCCTGCAGCAGCGCGACCATCTCGCTGACCAGCACCTCCGCCTGGACGTCGATCAGCGCCGCGACGTCGAGGTCCACTCCGCCGCGGCCCATCGCGTCCAGGATGCGGTCCGCCTGCGCGCGGGAGTCGGGCACCTGGGCCAGGGCGTCGACGGTCGAGCCGATCGCGGCGCGCAGCGGGACGCCGAGGTGCTCCCGGGCGGCCGTCACCACCTCGGAGGCCCAGTCGCGCACGGTGGTCATCGGCAGGCCCGGCGGCAGCTCGGGCAGCAGCACGTACACCCGGGACTCGATCGGGGCGAGCAGCGCGGTGCGGTGCCGGGCGGCGGTGTGCACCGAGATCAGGCCGGTGACGTCGGAGCGGTGCAGCGCCTCGGTGGTGTGCGCGCTGTATGCCAGCACGGTGGCCGGGCGGCGCAGGTCCAGGCCGAGATGGGTGGCGAGCGACTGGGGGCCGGTGGAGCCCTCCAGCAGTCCGGTGAGCAGCGTCCGGGTGAGCCGGACGTCGGCGGACAGCTCCCGGCGGCGGCGCACCAGCTGGGCGGCCGCGACGCGGGCGGCACCGACCAGCGCCTGCTCGGCCAGCGGCGCCAGCGGCTGCGCGCCCTCCTGTACCCAGATGGTGCCGAGCGGCTGCGCCCCGGCCCGGATGCCGATGGCCAGGCGGCGGCGCAGGCCGAGCTCGGGGTGCGGCTCGACCGCGATCGGGGTGTCCGAGCTGCGCAGGTGCTGGAAGATGCCCCACTCGCGGAGCTTGGACAGGTACGGCTCCGGGCCCTGCCAGCCGAGGATGGAGAGCCGGCGCAGGTCGTCGACCTCGTCGGAGTCGGAGGAGCGGGAGTACGCCAGCACCCGGCTGGAGGTGTCCTCGATCGAGACGATGCCGTTGGTGAGCACGGCGACGGTCTGGGCGAGGGAGAAGAGGTCACCCGCGTTGGAGTCGGGGGCGGCGGGCGCGTCCGGGGCGTCCGGGCCGGCGATGATCGCCCGGGCCAGCGAGTCGAGGTGCTCCCAGCGGGTCTCCCGGCGCACCGAGAGCAGGGCGACGCCCGCCTCGGTGGCGGCCTCGCGCAGCGCGTCGGCCTGGCCGGGGCCGTCCAGCTTGACCGCGACGGCGGCCGCGCCGGCCCGGCCGGCCGCGCGCAGGGCGGGGAGGGCGGCGCGGCCGCGGGCGCCGATCGCGAGGACGAGTTCGCCGGGGGCGGCGGTCGGCGGGTCCTCCGGGTCGAGGATCGCCACGTCGCGGACCGCGACGTCCAGGCCCAGCGGGGCGGCCTGCAGTTCGACCAGCGGTTCGCCGAGGGACATCAGCAGTTGACGGAGCGGGAGGCCGGGGGTGGGCACTCAGGCCTCCTTCATCCGCGCGGACAATACCGTGTGGTTGATTTTAGCCGGACGGACAGAGTTTCGGTTCGTCATCCCTGAATAGTTGATTCTGACTAGTCGATGCCGGATAGTCAGTACTGACCAAGTGATGAGGAATGTTCTCATGGCGAAGCGACGCAAGGTGTCGAACCCGCTGGCCCTCGCGGTCCTGGCCGAACTCGGAGCCGAGCCGATGCACCCGTACGAGATGGGGCGCCGGCTCAAGGAGCACGGCAAGGACCGCAACATCAAGTACAACCGCAGCTCGCTCTACATGGTCGTCGAGCAACTGCGGAAGGCCGGGTTCGTCGCCGAGCAGGAGACCGTCCGCGACACCCAGCGACCGGAGCGCACCGTCTACGCCCTCACACCCGAGGGCCAGGCGGAGCTCCTCGACTGGATGCGCGAATGGATCGCCGAACCGCAGGAGGAGTACCCGGCCTTCGGGGTCGCCCTCTGCCTGCTGGTGGTGCTCCCGACCGAGGAATCGGCCGACCTGCTCGGCCGGCGGCTGGAGGCGTTGGACGCGCGGATCGACGCCTCGCGCGCCCAGCTGCACAAGGCCGCCGGGATGGACGTCCACCCGATGTTCGTCGTCGAGGAGGAGTACGCCCTCGCATTGCTGGAGGCCGAGCGCCGCTACACCGAGAACCTCATCGGACAGATCGGGGAGCCGGAGTTCAACCGGACCCTGCAGGAATTCATGAGGAGCCTGGAATGAGCACCACCAGCACCAATGGCATCGCCAGCACCAACGGCACCAATGGCACGACCCGTAAGGCGCTGGTCATCGGCGGCGGCATCGCCGGACCGGTGATGGCGCTGGCACTGCGCAAGGCCGGCCTCGAACCGGTCGTGTTCGAGGCGTACCGGACCTCCGCCGAGGGCATCGGCGGGACCTTCATGATCGCCCCCAACGGCCTCGGCGCCCTGGCTGTCGTCGGGCTGGAAGCGGAGGTCGGCCGGATCGGGCAACCGGTCGGGCCGATGGTGATCGAGGACGGCAAGGGCGGCGTGCTGGCCGAGTTCACCGGCCTCGCCGACCTGCCGCCCGGCCGGCTGATGCGCCGCGCCGAACTGTACGAGGTACTGCAGCGGCGGTTGCGGGAGACCGGCATCGAGGTGCGGTGGGGCAAGCGGCTGGTCGGTGTCGAGGAGCGCGCCGACGGGATCACCGCCCGGTTCGCCGACGGCAGCAGCGCCACCGGCGACCTGCTGATCGGCACCGACGGCACCGGCTCCACCGTCCGCACCCTGATCGACCCGGCCGCGCCCGCCGCCCAGTACACCGGACTGCTCGGCGTCGGCGGCTACAGCTCCCACCGGCTGCCCGGCCGGGCCGGCCGCGGCGAGTCCGTGCACTTCGCCAACGGCGCCCGCGCCTTCTTCGGCTACTGGGGCCTGGCCGACGGCAGCGGCACCGCCTGGTTCAGCAACATCCCGCAGCCCGAGCCGCTCGCCCCGGAGGAGGCCCGCGCCGTCGGCACGGCGGAGTGGCTGCGCCGCTGCCGCGAGCTGCACTCCGACGACCTGCCCGCCCGCGACGTGCTGCGGACGGCCGACGTCGAGACCATCGAGACCTTCCCGCGGCTGGAGATCATGCCGTCCGTGCCGCGCTGGTACCGCGGCCGGATGGTCCTGGTCGGCGACTCGGTGCACGCCCCGTCCAACAGCTCGGGCCAGGGCGTCTCACTGGCCGTCGAGAGCGCCGTCGAACTCGCCCGCTGCCTGCGCGACCTGCCCGACCACACCGCCGCCTTCGCCGCGTACGAGGCGCTGCGTCGGCCCCGGGTCGAGAAGATCGCCGCCGACGCGGCGCGCACCAACAGCCAGAAGTCCTCCGGGCCGATCGGGCGGATGATGTTCCGGCTGGTCGCGCCGATCGCGATGCGGACCTTCCTGAGCCCGGAGCGGACGCTGCGGCCGGTGCACGGCTACCGGATCGACTGGGACCGGCGGGTTGCCCCGGTCACGCCGGTCGCCCCGGGCGCGGGCGCGCCGGGCGCGACGGGCGCGGGGACGACGGGCCGTCACGGGCGGGACAAGCGCGCGGCCTGACGGTCGGCGTGCCGGTGGGTCCGGTGGGGCGGGGGTGACGCCGGGGACGGTGGGGGCCGCTGTGAAGGTCGGCCGTGACCGCGGCGTGATCCCCTTCGTCGGGCCGGACAACGCCGTACGGGGGAATTTAGCCGCGCGGCCAATCAAGTGGCCCGGTCGCCAGGAATAGCGTTCGTGCTGTGGCCGGCGTGCGACCCGCGCCGGCAATCCCCCCGCATTGAACGAAGGAGAGCGTGCGCTCTATGGACGCTGTGACCCAGGTCCCCGCGCCGGTGAACGAGCCGGTCCACAGCTACGCCCCCGGGAGCCCGGAACGGGCCCGTCTGGAGGCCAAGCTGAAGGAGCTGGGCGGCCAGGAGCCGGTCCAGCTGACCATGACGATCAACGGTGAGCGCCGGATGGGCGGCGGCACCGAGTTCCACGTCGTCCAGCCGCACAACCACGCGGCTCGGCTCGGCACCCTGCGCAACGCCACCCAGGCCGACGCGCAGGAGGCCATCGACACTGCCCTGGCCGCAGCCCCGGCCTGGCAGGCGCTCTCCTTCGACTCCCGCGCCGCGATCTTCCTCAAGGCCGCCGACCTGCTGGCCGGCCCCTGGCGCGAGACCCTGGCCGCCGCCACCATGCTCGGCCAGTCCAAGACCGCCCAGCAGGCCGAGATCGACACCCCCTGCGAGCTGGTCGACTTCCTGCGCTTCAACGTGCACTTCGCCCGCCAGATCATGGCCGAGCAGCCGATCTCCTCGGACGGCGTGTGGAACCGCAGCGACCACCGCCCGCTGGAAGGCTTCGTCTACGCCATCACCCCGTTCAACTTCACCGCGATCGCCGGCAACCTGCCGACCGCGCCCGCGCTGATGGGCAACGTGGTGCTCTGGAAGCCGTCCCCGACCCAGCAGTTCTCCGCGCACCTGCTGATGCAGCTGCTCGAGGAGGCCGGCCTCCCCAAGGGCGTCATCAACATGGTGACCGGCGACGGCCTGGCCGTCTCCGAGGTCGCGCTGAAGCACCCGGCGCTGGCCGGCATCCACTTCACCGGCTCCACCGCCACCTTCCAGCACCTGTGGCGCGAGGTCGGCACCAACATCGCCGGCTACCGCACCTACCCGCGGATCGTCGGCGAGACCGGTGGCAAGGACTTCCTGGTCGCCCACCCGTCCGCCGACCCGAAGGTCCTGAAGACCGCGATGACCCGCGGCGCCTTCGAGTTCCAGGGCCAGAAGTGCTCGGCGCTCTCCCGTGCCTACGTCCCCGCCTCGCTGTGGGCCGGTCTCAAGGACGAGTTCGCGGCCGAGGTCGACGGCCTCACCATGGGCGACGTCACCGACCTGTCCAACTTCATGTCGGCCGTCATCGACGAGCGCGCCTTCGCCAAGAACAAGGCCGCCATCGACCGCGCCCAGGCCGACCCCTCCGTGGAGGTCCTGGCCGGCGGCACCTACGACGACTCGGTCGGCTACTTCGTCCGCCCGACCGTGCTCGTGTGCCAGGACCCGGCCTCGGAGTACTTCCGCGACGAGTACTTCGGCCCGATCCTCGCCGTGTACGTCTACGAGGACGAGAAGTACGACGAGATGCTGGCGCAGATGGAGTCGGCGTCGGCCTACGGCCTGACCGGCGCGATCATCGCCCAGGACCGCGCCGCCGCCCAGGACGCCATGCACAAGCTGCGCTTCGCGGCCGGCAACTTCTACATCAACGACAAGCCCACCGGCGCCGTCGTCGGCCAGCAGCCCTTCGGCGGCGGCCGGGCCTCCGGCACCAACGACAAGGCCGGTGCCAAGCAGAACCTCACGCGGTGGACCTCGACCCGCTCGGTCAAGGAGACCTTCGTCCCGCCGACGGACTACCGCTACCCGCACATGGGCTGACCAGCCCTGACGTGCTGACCACACGGCTCGTCCAGTAGCCATCGGTCACCCGCGACGCCCGGCCCCGCAGCCGGGCGTCGCCCGCCGGGGCGGCGTGCTCCACCCCCGTGCCCGCCGCCCCGGCCCCCCTTCTGCCACCCTTGGAAACACCAGCTCCAGGAGTCACGATGCTCCGTTCCGCCCTTCTCGCGGCCTCCCGGTCCCCGCAGGTCCGCACCGTGGTCGAGAAGTTCCCCCCGACCCACGCGATAGTCGAGCGCTTCGTCGCGGGCGAAGCCCTCGACGACGCGGTCACCGCCTGCGACGACCTGGTCGCCACCGGCCGCAAGGTCACCCTGGACCACCTCGGTGAGGACACCCAGGACGCCTCCCAGGCCGCCGGTACCGCCGAGGCCTACGAGCACCTGCTCAAGGCCCTCAAGGAGACCGGCCTGGCGGCCGGCGCCGAGGTGTCGGTCAAGCTGTCGGCCGTCGGCCAGTTCCTCCCGGTGGACGGCGAGAAGATCGCGCTGGAGAACGCCCGCCGCATCTGCGAGGCCGCCGCCGACGCGGGCACCACGGTGACCCTCGACATGGAGGACCACACCACCACCGACTCCACCCTCGCCATCGCGCGCGAGCTGCGGGCGGACTTCCCCTGGCTGGGCGTCGTGCTCCAGGCCTACCTGCGCCGCACCGAGGCCGACTGCCGCGAGTTCTCCGGCGCCGGCTCCCGCGTGCGCCTGTGCAAGGGCGCCTACAAGGAGCCCGAGTCGGTCGCCTTCCAGGGCAAGCACGAGGTCGACCTCGCGTACGTCCGCGCGCTGAAGGTCCTGATGGCGGGCGAGGGTTACCCGATGATCGCCTCGCACGACCCCAACATGATCAAGATCGCCGGCCAGCTGGCCCAGTGGAACGGCCGCAAGCGGGACTCCTTCGAGTACCAGATGCTGTACGGCATCCGCCCCGAGGAGCAGCTGCGCCTCGCCGGCGAGGGCAACACGATGCGCGTGTACCTCCCGTACGGCCAGGAGTGGTACGGCTACTTCATGCGCCGCCTCGCCGAGCGCCCGGCCAACCTGACCTTCTTCCTGCGGGCCATGGCCACCCGCAGCTGACGCTGCCGGCCCGGTGGAACGGCTCGTACCCCCTGTGTGGGAGGGGGTACGAGCCGTTTCGCGTTCCTAGAGGAAGTCCTTGGTGTCCAGCTCGAACTCGAAGGGAGCCGGGAGCAGCAGCGGTTCACCGAACGCGGACAGGTGGACCTCGGTGTACTCCTCGCGGTGCGGCTCGCCGAACAGGCTGATCTGGGACCTCTCGCGGTCGACGAGGAGGTAGAGCGGGATTCCGGCCCGGGCGTAGCCGTGCCGCTTGGTGATGCGGTCCTGGTCGGGCTTGCTCGACGTGACCTCGGCGACCATGGCCACACCGTCCGGTTCCATCCACGGCGGGGCGCCGCGGAAGAGGCGGAGTTCCCGTGGAGCGAACGTTGCGTCCGGGACGACGTGGTTCTTCGGGCAGGGTCCGCCGCTGATCAGACGGAGGCCCTTGCCGCCGGACACCTGCATGCGGACCCTGGACCGCGCTTTCACCTGGTCGATCAGCAGATCGATGTGGTCCTCGTGATCGCCGTCCGACGGTGGTGCCACGATGATCTCTCCCTCGATGAGCTCGGCTCGGAAGCCTTCGGGGGAGTGCAGGCTCAGGAAGCCCTCCAGCAGGATGTCTGCCTGCGATGGGGAGTCCGTGATCGGTTGCTCATGCGCCACAGCACTCATGGTGCCCCTCCTTCAGATGGGCGTCACGCTATGCACGGTCGGGGCGGGAAGCGCAGTCCACGGTGAGCTTTCACCCGATGGTGTGAGTTTGGGGCGGGCGTAGGATCCCGGTGCTGTGAACTGGGGTCTTGGCGGAAGGAGTTGGGGATGCTGAAGGAGTTCGCGGGGCTGTCGACGCCGGTGGTGGCGGATGCGTGTGTGCGGCTCGGGGTGGGGGTGCGGGCGGCGCCGGTGGGAGTCGGTCCGGTGGGGGCCGGGGCGCGGGTGACGGGGCGGGTGCTGCCGGTGCGGCACTACGGGAGTGTGGACGTGTTCCTGGAGGCGTACGGGGCCGCCCGGGACGGGGACGTGCTGGTGATCGACAACGGCGGGCGGACGGACGAGGCCTGCGTCGGGGACCTCGCGGTGCTGGAGGCACGGGCCGCCGGGGTGGCCGGGATCGTGGTGTGGGGGCTGCACCGGGACACCCCCGAGCTGCTGGAGATCGGGCTGCCGGTGTTCAGCTACGGCGCGCTGCCGCTCGGGCCGATGCGGCTGGACGACCGGGAGCCGGAGGCGCTGCGGACGGCGCGGGTCGGGCCGCACACGGTCACGGCCGGGGACGTGGTGTTCGCCGACCCGGACGGGGTGCTGTTCGTCCCGGCCGACCGGGTCGGGGAGGTGCTGGAGGCGGCCGGCGCGATCGCCCGGACCGAGCGCGCGCAGGCCGGGCGGATCGCCGACGGTGACACGCTGCGCGCGCAGACCGCCTTCGACGCGTACCTGGAGCGCCGCGCCGCCGACCCGTCGTACAGCTTCCGGCAGCATCTGCGGCGGGTCGGCGGGGCGATCGAGGAGCAGCGCGGGGAGTGAAGTCCCTTACAGAGGGCGGTACATGACGTGCAGGCCGACGTAGCCGTCGACCGGGTGGTGGAAGGCCTCGGGGACGGTGCCGACGATCTCGAAGCCGAGCGACTCGTAGAGCTTCACGGCGTGGTGGTTGTTGGCGACCACCGCGTTGAACTGCATGGCGCGGAAGCCCGCCCGGCGGGCCCAGTCGAGGGTGTACTCGACCAGGGCCCGCCCGATGCCCTTGCCGTGGTGGGCCGGGTCGACCATGTAGCTGGCGCTGGCGACGTGCGAGCCGTTGCCGGGCCGGTTGCGGTTCATGTTGGCGGTGCCGACGATCCGCCCGTCCTCGTCCACCGCGACCACCGTGCGGTTGGGGGCGGCGAGCAGCCACCACTCCTGGCCGAGCTCGGAGGGCATGTCGAGGGGGTAGGGGAAGGTCTCGCCGGCGGTGACGATCGCCTGGAAGAAGGGCCAGATGGCCGGCCAGTCCTCGGGGGTGGCTTCGCGGATGATCATCCGCTCAGCATGATCGTCGGCGGGCCGGCGGGCCACCGGTTTTCCGTTCAGCCGCCGAGGACGGCGTCCTCGACGACGGCGGCGGCGTTGGCCTGGCCCCGGGCGTTCGGGTGCACCACCGCGTACTTCAGCGGGATCACGCTGGTCAGCACGCCGTCCAGCCAGTGGTCGGGGTCGCAGACGCTGTGGCCGGCGGTGGAGGGGTAGAGGTCGACGAAGGTGTCGCCGTGGGCGGCGGTGTTCTGCGCGATGACCGCGTTGAGCGGCTCCAGGATCGCGGTCCGGGCCCAGGCGAGGTCGCCGGTGGTGAAGGTGGCGAACTGCAGCAGGTCGCCGTACGTGCAGAGGTTGACGTTCTCCGGGACGAGGTGCGGGTAGCCGACGGTGAGGACCTTGGCGAACGGGGCCCTGACGTGCAGCGCGGTGAGCATGGTGTCGTAGCCGCTGCGCAGCGCGGCCAGGCGGTCGGGCAGGCCGGCGTCGTATTTGTCCTTGCAGGGGGTGCCCTGGCCGAGGTGGGTGGCGCCGAGTTCGATGCAGTTCTTGAGGATCTCGGCGAAGCCGAGGTCGTTGCCGCCGATGCCGACGGTGACCAGGTCGGTGGCCGGGCCCACGGCGTCGACCTGCGGCGGGACGGGCGGGTAGGGGGCGCCGGGGTCGGTGCCGAGCGGCGGGAGGGGGCGGCCGAGCGGGGAGAGCTTGGTCGCGTGGATGTTCTCGGTGGTGGCGCCGCTGCAGCTGACGTTGCGCTGGTCGACCAGGAAGCCGAGGTCGCGGCGGATGATCTCGGGGTAGGACCCGACGGTCCGGGCGCAGCCGTCGCGGGGCTCGGTCAGGTCGCCGGTGGCCTCGATGACGCCCGCGGTGTAGGAGTCGCCCATGGCCACCCAGGTCAGCGCCCGGGCGCGGGCGGACGGCTCGGCGGCGGCCTGCACGGTGGTGGGGGTGGTCAGTCCGGCGGCGAGGACGGCGGCGGTGCCGGCGACGGCGAGGCGGGACAGGAAGCGTGGCACGGTCTCTCCTCAGCGAGTGCGGGGGAGAGTGCGATTCACCCCCCTGAGAGTCAATCGAGTCGGTGTGTGTGCGACTTGATGCCTCAGGAGGGTGAATTCGTGGGCGTTGGCGTGATGAGGGCGGTGGGCTAGAGCAGCGCGGCGGCGGGCTCGATCATCGCCCGGGCGGTCTTGCCGTCCACGTACTCGCCGAGCGCGGTCATCTCCCACTCGCCGCCCGGTCGGCGGACCAGCTTGCACATCACCACGCCGGTGCGCGACTCGGAGTGGGTCAGGTCGAAGCGGACCAGCTCCTCGTTGGTGCCGGCGTCCAGCAGGCGGCAGTAGGCGTTCTTCACGTCGGTGAACTTCTGGCCGGAGAAGGAGTTGACGACGAAGACCAGTCCGTGGACCTCGGCCGGCAGGCCCTCCAGGTGGACGGTGATCAGCTCGTCGTCACCGTCGCCGCCGCCGGTGAGGCTGTCGCCGGAGTGGGCGATGGCGCCGTTGAAGATGTTCAGCTTCATGAACCAGGCCGTCTCCAGCCGCTTGTGGCGGGCGTCGAAGGCGAGGCAGGAGGCGTCCAGGTCGATGCTGCGGCCACGGGCGGCGGGCTCCCAGCCGAGGGCCATCCGGACGGAGGAGAGGAAGGGGCGGCCGTTCTTGACCAGGGAGACGGAGCTGCCCTTGACCAGGCTGACCCGGCCCTTGTCCAGGGTGATCTTCGCGGGCGCGCCCGGGGTCGCGGGAACGGAGGGCGGCGCGGGCGGGGCCGGCGGCAGCGGGTGGGAGCCGGTGGCGAGGGCGATCCGGGGGTCGACCGCGGCGGCGGCGGGCGGGGTCGCGGGGGCCGGGGGAGCCGCCGGGGGAGCGGGCGGGGCGGGCGGTGCGACGGGCGGGGTGGGGAGCTGGAGGGTCGGGTCGGCCGGAGCGGCCGTGGCCTGCGGGGTGCTCGGGGCGGGGGCGGCCTGGGCGGCCGGGGCCGGGGTGTCGTCGACGCTGACGCCGAAGTCGGTGGCGATGCCCGCGAGGCCGTTGGCGTAGCCCTGGCCGACCGCGCGCACCTTCCAGGCGCCGTTGCGCAGGTAGACCTCGACCACGACCAGCGCGGTCTCCAGGCCCAGCCGGGGCGGGGTGAAGGTGACCAGGACCTCGCCGGTGTCGGCGTCGCGGACGGTGGCGGTGGGCTCGGTCCCGGCGAAGGTGGAGACCTGGTCGGCGGGGCTGGCGGTGACCGCGATCTTGGTGATGTCCGCCGGGACGGCCCGGGTGTCGACGGTGATCGCGTCGGGAGTACCGGCGGCGGCCGGGCGGTGGCTCACCCCCGGGCCGTTCGGGGCGTTGAAGAAGACGAAGTCGTCGTCCGAGCGCACCTTTCCGGCGTCGGTCAGCAGCAGGCCGGAGACGTCCAGCGCCTTGGGCGCGGTGACCTCGACGGTCACTCGCGCGGCGGTCAGCGGTGCGTTGCCGCCTTGGGTCAGGACGGTGGGCACGGACTCCTCCTCGGGTGCGGAACGACGGCCCCGGTCGGGGGCCTTTGGGGGCGCCCGGCCGGGTGCTGCCCACAGTAACGAACGAGGGTGCGGGGATGCGCCCGTCCGAGCAGCTCAGCTGTCGGATCGTCGGACTGTCGGAATGTTGTGACGATGGGCCGTCGGAGGAGCGTGGCCGTTGGAGAAGCGTGGCCACCGGACGGCCTGCACCGCCGGACGGCCTGGACCGCCCGGGCCGTCAGCGGGGCGCGGGGGCCGCCGGGACACCGGGGGCCTGGGGCGCGAAGGGCGGCGGCGCGGCCGGCAGTGACGGGGTCGGCGGTGCCGGGGTGGGCAGTGGCGGGATGGGGTCGAAGCCGCCGAGCGCGGCGACCGCGCGGGGGTGGTCGAGGGCGAAGGCGGAGGCGCTCCAGCTCTCCGCCGGGGCCGACTTGCGGACCGCGGACGGGTCGGCGGCGGCCGGACGGGCGCCGCGCGCGCCGAAGGTGTAGTGGCCGGGCCGGACGTCGGTGCCGGGCGGTGTGGTGAAGCGGTAGACCAGGGTGCCGCGCTCCTGCTGGACGGTGACCACGGCGCCGGGCAGGTCGGTCCAGGCGGTGCCGGTGCCGGCGGCGGACTCGCCCGGGGCGAGCCGGAATTCGGCCTGCAGGGCGGTGACCGGCTCGGTCACGGTGAGGCCGAGCTCGTGCCGCAGGCCGTCGCGGCCGAGCGGGGCGACCAGGGAGGTGCCGGACAGGGCGTGGTCGGTGCTCGGGTCCGGCGTACCGGGGCCGGGCGCGGTGGGGCCGGGCGCGGTGGGAGCGGGTGCGGTGGGGCCGGGTGTGTCCGTCGGTGTGCCGCCGTCGCCGCCCGGGTCCGTCGGGGCCTGGCCGTCCGGGGACCCGCCGGTGCCGGGGGCGGTCTCGGTGGGCGGCGGCACGGGGCGGGTGGGCGCGGTGGGCCTGATACCGGGCAGTTTCGGTGGCACGCCGTCGGTGGGCTGGCCGTCGGGCTGTCCGGCGGGCGGGGTCGGGGCGGCGGGCGAGGGCCCGGCCGGAGCCGGTACGCCCGGCTGGGTGCCCGCGAGCTGGGTGCCGGGGGGCTGCGAATCCTGCCCGGTGGCGGTCTGACCCCCGGTCGGGGCCGAGGAGCCCGGGTGCGCCGAGCGGTCGCCGGGCGGGGTGGCCAGGACCGGTGCCGCTCCCGAGGGGTGGGCCGCGGGGCGCGTGGACGGGTGTGCCGGTTGCCGGGTGGCGGACGGTCCGCCGGCCGGGGTGGCGGTCGGGGTCTGCGCGGAGGCCGCCTCGGCCTGGTCGGTGGCGCCCGGGGTGGGCGGCGGGGTGGAGCCGACCCGGGCCACGCCGGCCCGACGGCCGATCCCCTGCTGCTCGTTGAGCAGGAGGGTGGTGGCGATGCTGATGCCGACGACGGTGGACATCGCCATCGCAGCGCCGGAGAAGCGCAGGGTGGGCAGTCGGAGTCGGCCGCCGAAGGGGCGCGGTCGGCCGTGCCGGCCGTGCCGCTCGGGCTCGTGCCGCACGTCCCGCGCGGTGTCCTCGCGCACAGCCACCGGACCCCCTCCCTCCCCGAAGTCGCGTCGCCGTATTCTCCCACGCGCTGCCGCCGGGCCTGGTTCCGGCCGTCGCGGGCCGGTCCGCCGCGGGCCCGCGCCGGGGAGGGGGAGAGCGTACCAGCGGGCGGTCATACCGTGGACGGGTTCCATCCATTTCGTGGACACCCGTTCGATGTCCGGAAGTTGACGCTCCGTCCGACAGGGAAGTAGGGGGCGGTTGGCCTGGATGGTGGCGGTTGTTGCAACCCCCTTGCAACCCTTGCCGCCCGGCACGGGGTGGCGCAGGCTGGGTCCATCCCACGCCGCCCCGGAGAGACCGTCATGCCGCCCGACCCGCTGTCCGCAGCCTCCAGTGCACCCATCGCCGCCACCCCCACGGGCGGCGATGGGGACGGCTCCACCGCCGCTCCGGCGGCGGTGGAGGAGGTGCTGACGCTCCGGATCTCGCTGGGCGAGGAGGTGGTCGGCGAGGTGCGCACCCGGTTCCGGTTCGACGCCGCCCGCCCGTACGAGGTGCTGTTGACGTTCCACCTGGGGCGGCCGGACGAGGCCGACTGGGTGTTCTCGCGCGAGCTGCTGCGCGACGGCCTGGGCATGTTGAGCGGCCAGGGTGACGTCAAGCTGTGGCCGGCGTACTGCCCGTGCCACGGCTCGACGCTGCACCTGGCGCTCGAATCCCCGCACGGCAGCGCCCTGCTGGAGGCTCCCAAGCCCCGGGTGCAGGCCTGGCTGGACCGGACGTACGCGCTGGTCTCCGAGGCGCGGGAGTGCGACTGCGGCCCCACCGACGACGACCTGGCCGCGCTGCTCGCGGGCGGCTGACGGGCGGCTGACGGGCGGCGGGCAAGCGGCTGAGGGTCGGCGGTCGGCGGTCGGCGGTCGGCGGTCGGTGAGCGGTTGGCGGTTGGCGGTTGGCGGTCGGCCGCGGCCTCAGCGGCCGAGCGGCTGGTCGCCGGGTGCGCGCGGCGGCGGGACGGGTACCGCTCCGGGCAGCCGCACCGCCCCCGTCGCCAGCGCGGCCCGCAGTCTCCGGACGGCCGGGGCCGTGGAGGCGGGCAGCAGGTCGTACGGGTCGTCCGGCCCCTCCACGGTGACCAGCACCGACTCGGCGATCCGGTACGGCCGGTGGGCCAGCAGCCCGCCCAGGTAGCGGCGCAGCCGGGACAGCTCCGCGCGGACCGTCACCGTCCGGCCCGCGTCGCCGAACAGCGCCTCGGCGAGCTGGGCGGCGGTGCTGCCCTGGCGTCCGGTGGCGAGCAGGAGCAGCAGTTCGGCGTGGCGCGGGCTGAGCGGGTGGGACCAGCTGCCGACCGCGCCCCGGACGGACAGTTCGGGCCGGTCCGCCCGGCGCAGGTCGAGTCGGAGCCGGGCCCCCTCGGCCTGTTCGGCGCTCACCGTGCCGGAGCCGTCCTCCCCGGGCGGCCGGATCGGGCGCACCAGCCAGCCGTCGGCGAGCGGTTCCAGTACGCACTCGCCGAGGCCGGGCACCCAGTGCACGGCGGCCGGGGCCCAGCCCTCGCTGGGCACCCGCAGCCGGTTGGGCGGCGGCAGCCCGGCCGCGGCGGCGGTCCAGCCGGCCGCGTCCACCACCAGGGCCGGGCCGCCGACCCGGGCGAGCAGCGGGGCGGCCAGGGTGCGCAGCTGGTGCAGGGCCTCCAGCCGGTGGGCGCGCAGCTCGGTCTCGGCGAGCCGGGCGGCGGTGGCGGTGAGCTGGAGCAGGTACGGGCGGATGCTGTGCGCGGGGCCGCTCAGGTTGATGGCGCCGACCAGCTGCCCGGTGCCGGGGTCGTGCACGGGCGCGGCCACGCAGGTCCAGGAGTGGTGGCTGCGCAGGTAGTGCTCGGCGGAGTGGACGTGCATCGGGCGGCGGGCGCGCAGGGCGACGGCGATGCCGTTGGTGCCGACGCTCTCCTCGATCCAGCGGGCGCCGGTGATGAAGCCGATCCGGTCGGCGCTGCGGCGCAGGCCGCGCTCGCCCTCCTGCCAGAGCACGTGGCCCTCGGCGTCGGCGATGGCGAGGATCAGCGGGAGTGCGTCGGTCGGTTCCAGCAGGGTCTGCCGCAGGACTGGCATGACTGCGTCAAGCCCACTGGCGCGGCGGCGCTGTTCGATTTCGGCCGGGCCGAGCAGGGCGGCGGCGGCACCGGTGTCGGGGTCGAGGCCGAGCCGGCGCAGCCGGGCCCAGGAGTCGCCGATCTCGGGGCGGGGTTCGAGCAGGCCGGGGACGCCGCCCTCCTCGGGGGAGGCGGGACCGGTCAGCTCCCGGGCGGCGGCGTCGGCGAGGGTGCGCTCGTGGACCTTGGCCAGCTCCGTCGCGGTCGGCGGGGTGCGGCGCTCTGGTCGTCGGGACTGCCGTCCGGTCTGCCGCACTCGGTCCGCTCCTCGCCGCCGTTCGAGGTCGCGCCGGGGCCGACGCGCTGACGAAAGCGTACGGGTGAGCTGGGCCCGTGGGGATGGGGTCTGCCAACTCGGCATACCGGACGGTACGCGGGAGCGGCCCCGGGCCCGGGCGACCCCCGGGCCCGGGTGGGTCTCAGCGCTGCGCGCCCACGCCCTGCTGGGCCGCCTCGACGGTGTGGTGCAGGTCGGCGGTGGCCTCCAGCGTGGCGCCGGTGCTCAGCGCCAGGCAGGCGGCCAGGGCCAGCGCGACCGCCCGCAGCCGGGTGCCGGGGGTGGCCGCCGGGCGGGGCTGGAGCAGGGCGGCGACCCGGCGCGGGACCGGCCCGGAGTGCGCGGCGGGGGCCAGCCTGGGCCGGTCCGGCCAGGGGGAGCGGCTCGCGGCGAGGGCGGCCCGGCCGACCGCGCGGGCGGTCACGGTGCGGTCGCCGACCCGGGCCGCCGCCACCTCGTCGGCCCAGCGCTCCAGGTGGTACCCGAGCGGCGCGCGCAGCGGGCGGAGCGCCGGGTGGACGTCGGCGGCGTGCTCGGCGAGGGCGAGGAAGACGTGGTGGCGGGCGGCCAGGTGGGCGCGCTCGTGGGCGAGCAGGGCGGAGCGCTCGGGGCCGCTGAGGGCCCGCAGCATCCCCGAGGTGACCACGATCCGGCCGGGCTCGCCCGGTCGGCCGGGGCGGCGCAGACGGCCGGGCAGGGCGAAGGCGTCGGCGCGCTCGTCGTCCAGGACGGCGAGCGGGGGCTCGGCGGGCCGCAGAAGCGCCGTGAGCACTGATCCGGCGGGCCGCAGGAGGGCGGAGAACGCGGGCTCGGCGGGCCTCGGCGGGGCGGTGCGGCGATCCGGGGTGCGAGCCCGGCGCACGGTGGCGCGCGGGAGGCGCGTATCCGGATGCCGGTCATCGGCCGGGAGGGAGGCCCAAGCCGTGCGCAGCTCCAGCCGTCGGCGGCGGGCCGTGCGCACCGCCAGCGCGGCGAGCGCGACGAGCGCCAGGGCCGCCGCCGCGGCGGCGAGCGGGGCGGCCGGCGCGGCCGCGGTGAGCCACGGCAGCGAGAGGTGGCCGAGGGCGGCGACCGGCGGCAGCTGGAGCAGCCCGGCAGCGGCGAGCAGGCCGAGCGAGCAGAGGGTGCCGCCGGCCAGGACGGCGGCGCTGCCGGCCAGCATCCAGGCGGCGGCTCGCGGCGACAGCAGTTCGGCGAGGCGGCGGGCCAGCGGGGCGGCCAGGAACGGCAGCAGCAGCGGGGCCCAGACGGCGATCATCATCGGCCGGCCGCTCCCCTGCTGCCCGGCCACGGGTGGTCGTCGCCGACGGTTCTGGTGAGGGCTCCGGCGTCGGCGGCTCCGGTGCCGGGGCCGGCGGGGCCGTCACCGAGCAGGTCGCGCAGCAGCTGCTCGTCCTCGGCGGAGAGGTCGGAGATGAAGCGGGCCAGCACGGTGGAGCGGTCGGCCTCGCGGCCCAGCTCGGTGTGCATCCGGCGGGCCGCCAGTCCGGCGGTGTCCTGGACGGTCGGGGTGTAGGCGTAGGCGCGGCCGGCCCGGGTGCGCTCGACCGTCCCCTTGTCGTGCAGCCGGGCCAGGATCGTCGCGATCGTGGTGCGGGCGAGGTCCCCGCCGAGCGCCGCCTGGACGTCCTGCGGCGTCATCGGCTGCCGGGCCGACCAGAGGGCGGCCAGCACCTCGGCCTCCAGCTCCCCGGCGGGCCGGCGGGCGGACGGTACGTCGGACATGGCGGCGATTCCTCCAAGTTTCGTCTACAGTCATGTAGACCGTCTACGTGACTGTAGACGGTCGGGCGGGTCCGGCTGAAGAGCCCGGCAGTGAAGTCCGGCTGTGAACCTCCCCGGTCCGGGCGGTCCCTGTGAACCTCCCGGTCCGGGCGGGTCCCTGTGAACCGCTGTCCCGGCGAGTTCGCCGTGAACAGCCGGCCTGAGCGGATCCGCTGTGAACCGGTCGGTTCCGGCGGAATGCGCCGTGAACCGCCCTCCAACGTACGGGAGGTCCGCCAGCCTTGCTCCAGTTCCCCGGCGATCCGGCCGTTCACCTCGCGGTGAACCCGCTGGACGCGTCCTCACTGCTCGCCGCCTTCGGCGCGCTCGGCATCGCCGTGGTGCTGTTCGCCGAGACCGGCCTGCTGATCGGCTTCTTCCTGCCCGGCGACTCGCTGCTGTTCACCGCCGGACTGCTCTGCGTGCCCGGCGCGACCAAGGGGCCCCAGCTGGAACTGTGGCAGGTGCTGCCCGCCGCCCTGGTCGGAGCACTGGGCGGGGCCCAGGTCGGCTACCTGATCGGCCGGCGCGGCGGCCGGTCGCTGCTGCGCCGCACCAGGCGGAAGAGCCTGCTGAAGGGCGCCGCGCGGGCCGAGGAACTGCTGGCGAAGTACGGCCACGGCAAGGCGATCATGCTCGCCCGGTTCATCCCGGTGGTCCGAACGGTGTTGAATCCGCTGTGCGGCGTGCTCGAAGTGCCGGTCCGCTCGTTCACCCTCTGGCAGGTCGTCGGCGGTGCGGTCTGGACGGTCGGCGTGGTGCTCGCCGGGTACGCGCTCGGATCGTCGGTACCCGGGATCGACCAGTATCTGCTGCCCATCATCGGTCTGGTAGTAGTTGTCTCCGTGTTCCCCATTGTTCTCGAACTGTTCCGCGCCCGTAAGGCGCCACGTCACGGAGGTGACGCGTGATGTCCTCACGGGCCCTCGCCGTCTATGACGGCAGCGGCATCGACGGCAGCCTCTACACCCGCGTCAACGGGTGGGCGCAGTCGGCCCCGCACTGGCTGGACGAGCTGATCAAGGTCTGGTCGGCGATCGGTCTCGGCCTGTTCGCGATCTTTATGCTCTGGGCGTGGTGGCGGGCGCGCGGCGCGGACTCCGCGGTGATGGCCAAGGTGCTGGCCTCGCCGGTGATCGTGGTCATCGCCTACGTCGTCAACTCGGGGCTCAAGGGCATCGTCGAGGAGGTCCGGCCCTGCGCGCAGATCCTCGGCAGCGTCTCGCTGGAGACCTGCCCGGGCACCGGGGACTGGTCCTTCCCGAGCAACCACTCGGTGATCGCCGTCGCCGCCGCGGCCTCGCTCTGGTTCGTCAACCGGCGGCTCGGCTGGGTGGCCGGCCTGTTCGCGGTGCTGATGGCCGCCTCCCGGGTCTGGGTCGGCGTGCACTACCCGCACGACGTGGCGGTGGGCGCGCTGGTCGGCCTGCTGGTCGCGGTGGTGCTGGCACCGGTCGCCGGGCGCTGCGGGCCACTGGTGGACCGGATGCGGACCGGCGCGCTGCGGCCGCTGCTCGGCCCGGGGGAGCCGCCGCTGGTGAGCCACGGGCACTCGGCGTACGGGGCGCAGCGGCACTGAGACGGTCGGGTGCGGCGGCGCCGATCGCGCTCGTTCCACCCGTTCCGCGACCCTTGTTCGGCAGGGGTGGCGGGTAGAGCATGTGAGCCGGGCGTGGGGCCTCCTCAGGGGGCGCCCGCCCGGCTCAGTCGTGCTCGGGGCGCGAGGGCGCCGGGCGTGCCAGCGGAGGGAGTGCCGAATGCCGTACAGACTCGACATCACACAGGGGGACTGGCCGGGCGACTTGCTGCACAAGGGCGTCGAGGGCCTGCTCGCGGAGGCCATGGTGCTCACCCTCGCCACCGCCGGCCACGAACACGGACCGCACGCCAACCTCGCCTTCTTCGCCCACGACGACGACCTCGTCCTCTACTTCGTCAGCGAGCGCTCCACCCGGCACAGCCACCATCTCGCCGAGGAGGCCCGGGCCGCCGCCACCGTGTTCCTGCCGCCGCCCGCCTTCGGCGAGCAGCTGCGCGGACTGCAGCTGACCGGCAGCGCGGGCGAGGCCTGGGGGCGGCAGGCGCAGGCGGCGCTGGCCGCGTACCAGGGGCGCTACCCGTCCTTCGCGCAGGACGAGGAGGTCCGGCGCCAGTTCCTCACCGGCGGCGGGGCGGCGGCGCTGTACCGGTTCCAGGTGGAGGAGCTGACGGCGGTGGACGAACCGAACTTCGGCCGGCGCAACTACCTGCGGGCGCGGGTGGTGCGGTCGTAGGCCCCGCGGGCCTTCGTCGGCGGCTCCGGCCGGGCCGAGCCGCCGACGGCACTGCCGCTCAGGTCGCGTCCAGCGCGTCGAGCGTGGCCGGATCGAGGTCGACGACCGGGACGCGAGACAGATGGTCCGACAACTGGCCCAGAGGGACGGAGATGCCGTCGAGGTCGATGTGCTCCTCGACGTAGAAACCGCCTCCGCGCCCGTAGAGGAGCAGGAGCGGGTCGTAGGGGTCGGGCAGCTCGGGGAGGACGACCTTCGTCTCGCGGCGGAACGTGGGCCAGTGCACGGCGCCTCGGCAGGTCTCCCGGATGGTGCGACGCCGGACGGCGCCGGAGAGGTAGGCCTCCAGGTCGGCGGCAACGTCGGAATCGGCGCGGACGGTGGGGTCGATGTGCAGGGCGATGTCGAAGAACGGCCAGAGGCCTGCGGCGTCGAAGGCGTCGGCCCAGAGGGCGGACCGCCGCAGGTACTCGCGCATCAGAGCGGCCCGGGAGCGGAGGTGGGGCTGTGCGCCGTCCCAGTCGCTCCACTCGACCGCACGCAGGCGATCCAGAATGAGACGCGACGGATTCGTCACTTGACGTTCACCCCGTTCCTGCGCAGCTCCTGCTTGATCTCGGAGACCACGGTATCAATGTTCGAAAGGTCGTCCGCGAGCGGCGTCTTGGGCGGCGTCAGCCCCAAGCGGGTCTCCCAGGGGCGGAAATGGCCCTCCACGGAATGCGGCGCCAGATCATGGGCGCCGGCCTTGCTCACGTCCTGCGGGAACAGCTTGTCGTGCGCCTCGTTCCAGACGTCCGGATGCTCCGATACGTAGGGAAGCCCTCCCCTCATCAGCTCGCTCTCGATGTACTCATGGGCCATCAGGGAGCGGAACTCCTTCAGGCCGGCGGCGTCGAGTTTGCCCGCGTGAGCGTCCTGCCAGATCTCCGCGATGTCGTCGCGTGGAGTGAAGAGCCCCCGCTTCGTGTCCAGCGGGCCGACCGCCACCGTGTGCTGCTCCCGGAACAGGTGGGACTTGACTTGGCGGAGGACGGACGGGTCGATGCCGGTGTTCTCGGAGATCTTCGGGAGGTCGACCTTGTTGGGGGTCGCGCGGACCTTCTCGTACACCCCGCCGGCGAACTCCGACGGCTCATGAACCCATCCGGCGCCGCCCCAACCCTCGGTGTCGGGGAACGGAGTCTTGCTCCGGCCGGGTGCGGCGGCGCCGCCGACGGCGCCGAGGACGAGGTCCAAGGGCATGACGGGGCCGGTCTTGAAGGCGGTGTCGTAGCCGTAGGTGAGGCCGGCGCCGGTGACCATGCGGCCGGGGAGGGTGTCGGCGGCGTTGGCGACCTTGGCCAGGCCGGCGAGGGCGACGGAGGCACTCTCCGCGCGCTCGGCGGCGTTGGCGACGACGCGGGCGCCGGCGCCGAGGCCGGCACCGGCGCCGCCCATGATGCCGCCGGTCTTCTCGGCGTCGACGGCCTCCTTGAGGCTGTAGCCGCCGTCGTCGTAGAACTCGACCCGGATGGGCTGGGCGACGGCGACGTCGACGGCGATCGCTTCGACGGCGCCGAACACGACGCCGGTGAGGACGGTGGCGGCGATCATGGCGATGGTCTCGGAGACGGCGACGCCGAGGCCGGCGGCGGTGGCGACGATGCCCGCGGCGGCGGTGACGGCGACGCCTTCGGAGATTCCGACGGTGAAGAAGGCGAGGGCGGTGCCGGCGACCAGGGTCGCGCCGACGATCGCGGCCTCCTCCTCCAGTTTCTTGATCGCCTTGTCCACCTCGGCGGCGAAGTCGCGCAGGGCTTTGGCGAGGCTGCGGCAGGCGGTGGCGGTGTCGGGGAGCCAGCCCTTGCCCTGGCCCGCGCTGTCCTTGCCCCCGTAGTACTGGCCCCAGAACGTGCCGAAGGCGTCGATCGCCGGGCCGTGGTTGTTGGCGACGATCGCGGCGGCGGCCTGGTTGGTGGGCGCGGTGACGTTGTCGATGGCGGTGGCCATCGCCTCCCACGCGTCGGCGACCTTGCGGAGCTTGTCCGGGTCCGCGTCGGGCCACCACATCCCGGTGAGCTTGCGGACGGCCTTCGCCGCCGTGGACTCACCCACCCGCCGCCCCCGTCCGGAAGGGAGCGCCGGTCATGGCGTCATGTTCTTGCGAGCGTGGTTGTCGGCGTCGGTGTGGTTGTCGGCGTGGGCGACCAGGCCGTCGTGGATGCTGGTGAGCCCCTTGACCAGGACGTCGAGCGCGGAGAGCACCTTGTCGTGCGGGCCGTTGTAGGCCTGGGCGAACTCGTTGCCCTGCTTGTCGCCGCCCCACGGGCTGCCGGCCTCGGTGAGGCTCTGCTTGAGCTTGTCGAGCGCTTCCTTGAGCGCCTTGCTCTGGTTCTCGAACGTCGGCGCGGCGTCCTTCAGGTCCCCCGGCCGGATCTTGAACTCCGGCCCGCCGGCTTTCGCCCCGTCGTCCGCCACGGTCTCTCCCCCCGTCCGTCGTCCATCTGACGTGCGATGGGGAAGAAGACTCGGCGGGGCGGGCGGGTTCCAGATGGTTCGTGTGACGAGCAACACTTTGCCGTAGCTGGGCATTTGCTTGACCGGGCCATGGGGTGGGCTGGATGTCAGCGGCGCCAGAAGCCGCGCTTCTTCGGGGTGACGAGCTGCACGACCGACGCGACGAAGAGTTCGGCGACGGGGGAGGGCCCCGGGCCGTGGTTGAGGTGGCTCTCGGTGGTCCACTCGCCGAGGACGGTGCCGGGGCTGCCGTCGAAGGGGTTGAGTGCGTGCTCCAGGGTCACGTAGCGGACGGTCCGGCTGCCCTGGGGGTGGACGGCGGCGACGAAGTGGGCCTCGGTGGCGCCGACCGGGCTGGGCAGGGTGACCAGCAGCATGTGGTGGCCGTCGACCGACAGGTGGCGGCAGTCGAGGCCGTGGGTGGGTAGGCGGTCCTCGGGCGGAAGGGTCCCGCCGAGGTCGTCCCAGATCTTGGTGACGACGGGCAGCAGGCTGCCGCCGTCCGGGGCCGGGGTGGCCACGCGCGGGCCGAACTCCAGTACCTGGCGGGCGAGCTCGCGGTGGACGAAGCGGTAGTGGTGGGGCCGGGGGTTCGTCATGGGCAACACCGTAGCGAACGGCTCGGAGCGGGAAGTCGGCCCGTCCGACTTCCCGCTCCGGTCGGCGAGTTGACCAGCTGTCTTGTGACATGACGATCCGTCAGAGTCCGTCAGAGTCCGTCAGGGTCCGTCGGGATCTGTTCGGAAATCGACGGTCACTGGCTGCCCTTGAGGTTGAGCACGACCACCCCGACGATCACCAGCGCGATCCCCAGCCACTGCAGCCGCCCGAGCGACTCGCCGAAGGCGAGCACGCCGATCCCGGCGACCGCCGCCGTCCCGGCCCCCGACCAGACCGCGTAGGCGACCGAGACCGGGATGTGCTTGAGCGCGCGGCCGAGCAGCAGGAAGGAGAGCGCGTAGCCGATGCCGACCGCCAGGCTCGGCCAGAGGCGGGTGAACCCGTCGGTGAGTTTGAGGCAGCTGGTGGCGCAGACCTCGCTCAGGATGGCGAGGGCGAGCAGGACGTAGGGCATGTCGGTGTCAAACCGCCGGGGCGGCGGTGAGCTTCCCGAGCAGCGCGAGGTCGGCCTGCTCCAGGCTGGCGAGCAGCGTGATCCGCTTCCCGTCCGGTATCGGCGTCGCGGTGGACGGCACGGCGAGCACGGCGCAGCCGGCCGCGCTCGCGGAGGCGACCCCGGTCGGGGTGTCCTCGACGGCGAGGCAGACGGCCGGGTCCAGGCCCAGCCGCTCGGCGGCGGCGAGGTACGGGTCGGGGGCGGGCTTGGTGCGCTCGGTGTCCTCGGCGGCCAGGGTGACGGCGAACCAGTCCCGGCCGATGGCGGACAGCACGAGGTCGACCACCCGGCGCGGGGAGGCGGAGACCAGCGCGGTGGGCACCCGGGCGTCCCGCAGCGAGGCGAGCAGGGTGAGCGCGCCGGGGCGCGGCACCGTCTCGACGGCGACCTTGCCGGCGAAGGACTCGCCCAGCCGGGCGGCGAGTTCGGCCTCGTCGAGGGTGGTGCCGCTGACCCGGTGGAGGTGGGCGGCAGTGTGCTCGACGGCCTGGCCGAGCACCTCGGGGGCGTCCTCGTCGGTGAGCGGGTGGCCGAGTTCCTCGGCGATCTCGGCGGCGGTCTGCCACCACAACTGCTCGGTGTCGACCAGGGTGCCGTCCATGTCGAAGAGGACGGCGGCGGGCAGGGCGGCCTCGGACGAGGCGGCGGATTCGGGCAGGACGGATTCAGGCATGGCGGTACCTTCGGTGGTTCTCAACGTCGGAGCAGGGACGTGCAAGGCTCTCAGGCCGGGCGGCGGTCCACCAGCACGGGGCGCTCGGGCAGGGTGAGCTCGGCGCGCGAGCCGGCCGGCAGCGCGGCGGTGGCCTCGGTGGGCAGGTCGGCCTTGACCTCGGTGCCGTCGTCGAGGCGGACGGTGAGCCGGGTGACGGCGCCCAGGAAGGACGCGGAGACCACCAGCGCGGGGCCGTTCTCGGCGGGTGTCAGGGTGACGTTCTCCGGGCGGACCAGCACCTGCAGCTCGCCGTCGGCCGGGATCTCGCCGTCCACCGTGTGGCGGCGGCCGAGCACCTCGACGCCGTCCGAGGTGCGGGTGCACGGGATGCGGCTCATGGTGCCGACGAACTCGGCGACGAAGGCGGTGGCCGGCCGGCCGTACAGCTCGGACGGGGTGGCGCACTGCTCCAGCCTGCCCGCGCGCAGCACCGCGACCCGGTCGGCCATCGACAGCGCCTCCTCCTGGTCGTGGGTGACGAACAGGGTGGTGATGCCCAACTCCTGTTGCAGGCGCCGGATCTCCTCGCGCAGCTGCAGCCGGACCTTGGCGTCCAGCGCGGACAGCGGCTCGTCGAGCAGCAGCACACGCGGCTGCAGGGCGAGCGCGCGGGCGAGCGCGATGCGCTGCTGCTGGCCGCCGGACATCTGGTGCGGGTAGTGCTCGGCGCGGTGCGGCAGGCCGACCAGCTCCAGCAGCTCCTGGGCGCGCTTGCGGCGGTCGGCCTTGCCGGCGCCGCGCATCCGCAGCCCGAAGGCGACGTTGTCCAGCGCGGTCAGGTGCGGGAAGAGGCTGTACGACTGGAACACCATGCCCGCGTCGCGCTTGTGCGCGGGGATCGCGGTGATGTCCTGGCCGTCGACCAGGACCTCGCCCGAGTCGTGCTGCTCGAAGCCGGCCAGGATGCGCAGCGCGGTGGTCTTGCCGCAGCCGGACGGGCCGAGCAGGGCGAGCAGTTCGCCGGGGTGGACGGTGAGGTCCAGGCCGTCGAGGGCGGTGGTGGCGCCGAACGAGCGGCGCAGCGAGCGGAACTCGACGGTGGCGCTGCCGGGGGCGAGCGCGACGCCGGTGACGGGGGCGGGGGCCGTGGTCATGGCTGGTGACTCCTGGAAAACGTGGGGCGGTTCAGGACCGTAAGGGCGGTGCGCTCAGGAGCGCGCGGCCTTGCGGCCGCGGCCGACGGCGGACATCAGCAGCAGGACGACCCAGACGATCAGCAGGCTGAGCATCGAGACCGCGACGGACATCTGGCCGTCGCTCTTGCCGTTGGAGTTGATCCACACCGAGAAGGGGGCGAAGCCGAGGATGGAGGCGGTGGTGAACTCGCCGAGCACCAGGGCGACGGTGAGCACGGCCGCGTTCAGCAGGGCGCTGCGCAGGTTCGGCAGGACGACGGTGAACACCGCGCGCAGCCAGCCGGCGCCGCAGTTGCGGGCGGCCTCGACCAGGGTGACGACGTCCACGCCGCGCAGCCCGGCGTCGATCGCCCGGTAGGCGAAGGGCAGCGCCATCAGCACGTACGCGATGACCAGGACGATCGGGAAGTCCGGGTTCTGGATCGCCACGATGGTCTGGAACAGCGGGGTGTCCTGCAGGTAGTCCGGGCCCCAGCGCAGTACACCGATGATGCCGGTGGTGAGCGCCACCACCGGGACGACCAGCGGCATCGAGCACATCACCTCGATGACCGGGCGCAGTCTGGGCGCGCCGAGCCGGGCGGCGAGCATCGCCGGGACGAGCAGGAGCAGCAGCACCGCGACGGTGACGCCGGCCAGTTCGAGGCTGAGCACCAGGCTGTCGGTGAAGCCGGGGGCGTTCAGCAGCTCGGTGTAGGCGCGGAAGGTGGTGCCGCCCTTGTTGTCGTCGATGCTGAACCACAGCGAGGCGGCCATCGGCACGGCGAAGTAGACGGCGCAGACCAGCAGGACCAGGCCGCGGCCGAAACGGATGCGATCGATCAGGCGAGCCACTTGGCACTCCGGCGCTGAAGGGGCAGGTACACGGCCATCACCAGGCAGGCGACCACGATCATGTCGAGGCCGAGGGCGAGGGCGAGGTTGCCCTGGCCGACCAGGACGTTGCCGGACAGTGCGTCGCCGATCTGCATCGAGATCAGCGGCACCGAACTGCCCACCATGGCCTCGGCGGTGGCGTACGCGGCGAAGGAGGCGCCGAACAGCAGCACGAAGCCGCCGAGCAGCGAGGGCAGCAGGACGGGCAGCGCCACGTGCCGCCAGTACTGCAGGGAGGTGGCGCCGTTGTTGTAGGCGGCCTCGCGCCACTGGACGCGCAGGCCCTCCAGGGCCGGGGTGATGGTGATGACCATCAGCGGGACCAGGAAGTAGAGGTAGACCACCGAGAGGCCGGAGAAGGTGTAGAGGCTCCAGCCGTGCTTGGTCAGGCCGAGCTTCTTGGTGACCTCGCCGGAGTTGCCGAGGGTGGCGACGAACATGAAGGCGAGCGGCACGCCGCCGAAGTTGGCGAGCACGCCGGAGGCCGACATCACCGCCTCGCGGAACATCCGGAACCGGGAGGTCGCCACGGCCTGGGCCAGCGGCAGGCCGACCACGGTGGCGATCAGCGCGGTCAGCAGCGAGAGCTTCACGCTGCCCCACAGGGCGGTCCAGTAGGCGCCCTGGAGGGAGCCGGTCAGGTTGGCGGCGGTGAAGGTGCCGCCGCCGTCGGGCGCGTCCGAGGAGGTGGTGAACGCGCCGATGGCGATCGCCACGGCCGGCAGGCCGAAGCCGATCACGAAGAACAGCAGGAGGGGGAGGGCGGCGAGCCAGGCTCGGCTGCCGCCGGCCCGGCGCTTGCCGGGGCGGGGGGCCTTGGCGGCCGTGGTGACGGGGGTGACGGAGCCGGCGATGGCGCCTCCGCCGCTCTGGGCGGCGGAGGCGGAGGCCGGCACCGGGGTGGGTGCCGTGGTCATCTCAGGTCAGCCCGCGATCGCCTTGGCCCAGTTCTCGGTCACGACCTTCTTGGCCGCGTCCGTCTGGTCCTGGGTCGGGAAGGTGGTGAAGGGCTTCTCGACCGGCGGGAGCTTGGCCGAGGCGGCCGCGTCCAGGGTGCCGGCGGCCTTCATGGCGTCGAACAGCGCCGGGGTGGCGTAGCCGCCGAGGAAACCGTTCTGGCCCTGGGCGCTGTAGAGGTACTCCTCCCACAGGCGGGCGGCCGCCGGGTGCGGGGCGTCCTTGTTGATCGCCTGGTTGTAGTACTGGGCGTAGGAGCCGTCCGACGGGATGGCCACCTGCCAGTCGATGCCCTTGTCCTTGAACTTGTCGGCGTAGCCGGCGTTCAGGTACGACCAGTCGATGCTGATCGGGGTCTCGCCCTTCTCGATGGTCGCCGGGGTGACCTCGACCGGGTTGAAGTTGCCGGTCTGCTTGACCTTGCCGAAGAAGTCGATGCCCGGCTGGATGTTGTCCAGCGAGCCGCCGTTGGCGAGCGCGGCCGCGTACACGGCGCCGAAGGCGGCACCGGCCTTGGTCGGGTTGCCGTTCAGGGCGACCATGCCCTTGTAGTCGGGCTTCAGCAGCTCGGCGAAGGTCTTCGGGCAGACGGACACCTTCTTGGCGTCGCAGCCGATCGACATGTAGCCGCCGTAGTCGTTGTAGCTCAGGCCGTTGGCGTCCTTCATGGTGGCCGGGATCTTGTCGAAGTCGGTCACCTTGTAGGGGGCCAGCAGGCCCTGCTTGCCGGCGCTGATCGCGAAGGCGGAGCCGAGGTCGACGACGTCGGGGGCGCGGTCCTGGCCCTTGCGGGAGGTGACCGCGTTGATCTCGTCCTGGCTGGAGCCGTCCGGGTTCTCGTCCTCGATCTCGATGCCGTACTTGGCCTTGAAGTCGTCCATCAGCTTGCCGTAGTTCGCCCAGTCGCGCGGCAGCGTGATGACGTGCAGCTTGCCCTCCTTCTTGGCGGCGGCGACCAGGCCGTCCATGCCGCCGAAGTCGGCGACCGAGGTGGCGGTCTTGGCGTTCTTGCCGCCCGCGGCGTCGCCGGACTTCGCGGAGGAGCCGGCGGAGCCGCAGGCGGTGAGGGAGAGCGCGGCAGCGGTCAGGACGGCCGCGAAGGCGGCGGAGCGGGCGCGGTGCACGGACACGGGTCAGTCTCCTGAGAAGGGGGAACTGCGAGTGGGCGTCTCGATCGGGGGATCTGGCGAGTGGCGGTCCGGAGTGATTTCCGGAGTCGTTTCCGGAGTCGTCCGGGCTACGGGGGCTGTTCGGAACCGTCCGAGTTGACTAGCCAACTTCGCTGACGGGGGTAAGTACGCCGCAGTCCGGTGACGGGAAGGTGAACAGACGGCCCAGAACCGGGGTCGGCTGCGGGAACGGTGGAATCCGGCCACCGGAGCGTGATCCGTTCGGTGCCATGCTTCGAAAGCGCAGCGGGATAAGGTCGGGCTGTCCGCGCCGGTACGGCTGCGCAGGACACTGCCCCAGGAGGGACATTGACTGACGTGGCAACCGAGCCCCAGCGCCCCGCCGCGACCGAGCCCCAGCGCCCCGCCGCGACCGAGGAGCGAACCTCCGGAGCCCTGTACCGGAAGGTGGCCGCCGACCTGCGCGAGGCCATCACCACCGGCGCGTACGGCGAGGCCGGCCGGCTGCCCGCCGAAGGCGCGCTGGCCGAGCAGTACGGCGTCTCCCGAGGCACCGTCCGCCAGGCGCTCGCCGTACTGCGCTCCGACGGACTGGTCACCTCCCGCCGCGGCACCCGCCGGGTCGTGCTCGGCGGCGCCCGGGTACAGAGCTTCTCCGAACTGCTCAGCTTCACGCACTGGGCCTACTCGATGGGCGAGGAGCCCGGCGGCATCCTCGACTCGCTGGTGCGCCGCCCGGCCGACGCCGCCGAACGCGAGCAACTGCGCCTGGAACCGGGCGCCGAGGTGTACGTGACGGTCCGACTGCGCACGCTCTCCGGCACGCCCGTGATG
Source organism: Kitasatospora sp. NPDC034035 (assembly GCF_055575755.1). Lineage (NCBI taxonomy): Bacteria > Bacillati > Actinomycetota > Actinomycetes > Kitasatosporales > Streptomycetaceae > Kitasatospora > Kitasatospora sp. NPDC034035. The sequence goes on from NZ_JBVISA010000015.1 coordinate 110,085, forward strand.
GTCGAGCGCACCGTCTACCCGCCGAGGGTCGGCGAGATCGTCGCCGAACTGCCCCCGGACGTGGTCTCCCACACCGAAGTCCTGCGCGAGCACGGCATCCTGTTCACCGACGCCGACCACACCATCGACATCGTCGCCGCCAACGCCGAGGACGCCCGACTGCTCGGCTGCCGCCGGGGCAGCCCGCTGCTGCGCGAACGGCGCCGGACCACCGACCCGACGGGCACGCCCGTGGAATGGTCCCAGGACCGCTACCTGCCCGGGACGGTGGCCTTCAGCGTGCACAACTCCCTGGCCACCTCGGCGCTTTCGCGGCACGCGCGGGAGATGGACTGAGCCACCTCCCGTGCGCTCCGCGTGCTTCGTGCGCTCTGCGGGGTCAGCGCATGAGGGAGGCGAGCAGCGGGCGGTAGTGGTCGAAGCCGGGGGTCGCGGCGCCGGCCACCTTCGCCTGCTCGTCCCAGCGCCGCACCGCCACCGCGTCCGTGGCGCCCGGGAGTTCGGCGAACTCGGTGGCCTGCCGGTCGGACATCGGGCCGCCCTGGACGGCCAGCGTGTACTCGGAGGCCTCGGACAGCCGCTCCCGGTATCCGGGCTCGACCGCGCACAGGTAGCGCTTGGCGGCCACGTGCAGCCGGACCGGCTCGGTGACCTCCGGGCCGAACCAGCGGGCCAGCCAGTCGGCGCCGGTGTGGCTGTGCCGATTGTCCTGACCCCGCATCAGATCCTGTCCGTGCAGGGAACCTTGGCCGTGTTCGTCAAAGAAGTGGCCGACGTCGTGCAGCAGGGCGGCGGCGACCAGGTGGTCCGGCGCGCCGACGGCCTCGGCGGCAGCGGCGGCCTGCAGCATGTGCTCGGCCATGGTGACCTCCTCGCCCAGGTACTCCCCGGCGCTCTCGCCCGCGAACAGCCCGGCGATCGCGTCCAGGGCGGCGGTGCGGCGGTGCAGCACGGCGAGGGTGGAGGACAGCGAGTCCAGGTCGGCGTAGCAGCCCTGGAGGTGTCGGCGACCGTCCTGTCGGAACGCCGTACGGGCGTGCAGGAGACGGGTGTTGTCGAAGATCAGGCAGTCGCCGGGGCCGAGGCGGAAGGCGAGCTGCAACTCGGGGCGCAGGGTGATCGCGGCGAAGCGGCGGTAGGCGGCGTAGAAGGCTTCCCGGTCGCCTCCCCGGAGGGTGCCGATCGAGCGGTTGTTGAACCTGACCTCGCGGATCCGGCCGAGGGGGTCCACGTCGATCAGCGGACGGTCGGCACGCAGCTCGGTGCGGCGGTCGCGGAAGACGAAGGGGACGGGCGTACGGGTCAGCGTCGCGAAGTCCGCCGGTGACTCCGCCCGGAGCACCGCCGCCGCCTTGAACCCGTCCACCAGCCCGGAGTCCCCGCCGGTCGCCGCGTTCTCCAGGCAGTGCAGCAGCTGCAGCGTCGGCACCGGGTCGCGGTACGGGTTGTCGGTGTGCGGTGCGATCGCGGCGCTGGTGAAGGCGAGGTTGTTCGGGTCCGGCTCGACCCGGACGTCGAACAGCTCCCCGTAGTTGGTGACCCGGACGTACCCGAAGCTCTCCGCCACCCGCAGCACCTGCCCCGTCACGACCGGCACCCCGCGCAGCACCGCGAACCCGCTGCGGCGGACGGCGCTCAGGACGGCGGCCTGCTCGGCGGGGTCGGCGAGGTACGCCGCCCACTCCGCCTCGGGGATGCCGCGGGCGAAGTCCGCCGCCGCCCAGAGCCGCTTGCCGTCCTCGGTGCGCCCGTCTCCCTCGTCCGCCTCGTCGAGCCATTCCGGCGCGTACCGGGACCGGTGCCCGTCCGACCAGAGCACCTCCAGGTGCCCGTCGGTCTCGGTGCTCGCCGCGATGCTCAGGCCCTCCGGCAGATCGCCGATCCGGAACAGCTTCTGCCCGTTCCGGGGATCCCGGCACTCGGCGCAGGGGCAGTTGTCGCGCAGCCAGTACGGCGGCAGCTCGGTCATCGGTGGTCTCCTCCTCGGCGGCAGCCCTGCCGGTAAAGTTGTATAGCCAACTCGGCCTCCGGCAGGGAGCCTGCCGCTCCCCGGTGAGTTCCGCGTGCCCGTCGGATGAACGTCCGGGGAACTGTCCGTCGAGACCGCCGCCAAATCTCTTGTGCCCATGGCCCCGACCTGCTCGGATATGCCGGTGCTCGATCAAGATCAGACCCCGGCCGGTGACGTCCTGGTGGACGTCACCCCCGCCGCCCCGACCCCGCCCCCACCGGCCGCGCTCCCGCCGCAGGCTCTGGCTGACCCTGGCCGCACTCGGGGTCGCCGGAGTCACCACCCTCGCTGTGGTCTTCGCCGACAACATCGCCGCCTTCGGTGCGTACCGCTACAGCCCGCCGAAGGACTTCCTGGGGGTGCCGAGCGTCCCCGCGGAACGGCTCCCCAAGATCTCGCCGCTCCTGGCCGATGCGAAGGTCAGCGGCTACCAGGCCGCGGACAGGACGCGGACCGTCCTCCTGGCTGTTCGCGAGCTGCCCTCCATCGCGCCCTCGGCCGAGATCGACCACATGACCACCCTGGCGAGCACCGGCCAGCACGTCGTGGGCCTGCGCACCGTCGATCCGGGCGACCGCGACGGCGTCATGAGATGCGGTCACGGCACCGACATGAAGAAGGCCGGGAAGCCCCAGGACCTCGGGTTCTGTACCTGGGTCGACGGCAGCATGGCGGCCATCTACGTCGAGCACTACGACGACATCACGCTCGACAGCGACACCCTCGCCGACCACGCCCGCACGTTCCGCCACCTCGCCGAGGTCCCGTCCTAGCAGGTCCGGCGCCTCACAGCTCCAGCACCAGGACATCGTGCTCCGCCGCACCCTCCCACGGAACCGCCGCACCCACCCTGCGGTAGCCCCACGCCCGATAGGCGGCCTGGGCCGCCGTCGCCTCCGGCCGGCTGTTCAGCATCACGCGCCGGCTCTCCAACCCGTCCACCAGCGCGCGGTGCATCGCGGTGGCGACGCCCCGCCTGCGCCAGGCGGGTCTGGCGGCCGGTGGCGGTGGCGGCTGACTTCTCGGAGGCTTATCCGCTGATCGTGCGGCGGGGCGGGGAACTGGTCGAGGCGCAGGACGATACCCCGGTGGCGTTGTTGCGGAAGGGGAGCGGTCGTCATCGGCGGTCGCTTCCTCCGTCTGGCTGACAGGTGCGGGTCGGAGCGCGTTTTGGCGTGGGGGAGTTCGGCGTGTTGCGGCAGTGTCGGGATGGATTTTGTCCTGATAGGTGAGAGGCGGCCGGGCATGGCTCATGCCGATACGAATTCGAGTACGGGAGCCTCCGGGCATACCGGGCTCAAGCGCGAGGTCGGGGTCGCCGGGCTGCTGTGGGCCTCGGTCGGCGCGATCATCGGCTCCGGGTGGCTGTTCGGGGCGCAGAAGGCGGCGGTGGCGGCGGGGCCGGCGGCGTTGGTGTCGTGGGGGGTCGGCGCGGTGGCGATCATCCTGCTGGCGCTGGTGCACGCCGAGCTGGGTGGGCTGTTCCCGGTGGCGGGCGGGACGGCGCGGTATCCGCACTACGCCTTCGGCGGGTTCGCGGGGATGTCCTTCGGCTGGTTCACCTGGCTGCAGGCGGCGACGATCGCGCCGATCGAGGTGCAGGCGATGATCAACTACGCCCAGCACTGGTCCTGGGCGGACGGCCTGCTGAACAAGAACCTGACGCTCACCGCCGCAGGGTTCGTGGTCGCGGCCGCGCTGATGGGTGTCTTCGTCGCGATCAACTTCCTCGGCGTCAGGCTCCTCGCCCACACCAACAGCGTGGCCACCGTGTGGAAGGTCGCCGTCCCGATCCTGACCATCTTCGCGCTCGGGATCACCGAGTTCCACGGCTCCAACTTCAGCGTCCACGGCTTCGCACCGGACGGCGCCAAGGGCGTGCTCGCCGCGATCAGCACCAGCGGGGTGATCTTCGCGCTGCTCGGCTTCGAGCAGGCCATCCAGTGGGCCGGCGAGAGCCGCAACCCCCGGCGGGACATCCCCCGGGCCGTCCTGGGGTCGGTGGTGATCGGCACGATCATCTACGTCATGCTCCAGGTGGTGTTCATCGGCGCCCTGCCGCCGGACACCTTCGCCGGCGGCTGGGGCACGCTCACCTACCCCGGCATCAGCGGACCGTTCGCGGGCCTCGCCACCCTGATCGGCCTGGGCTGGCTGGCCACCGTCCTGTTCATCGACGCGATCATCTCGCCCGCCGGCACCGGGCTGGTCTACATGACCTCCAGCTCGCGGGTGACGTACGGCCTGAGCCGCAACGGCTACGCCCCACAGGCCCTGCAGTACACCGACAAGCGCTCGGTGCCCTGGCTGGGCCTGATCATCGCCTGGGTCGCCGGGGTGATCTGCTTCCTGCCCTTCCCGAGCTGGCAGCGGCTGGTCGGCTTCATCACCTCGGCCGTCGTGCTGATGTACGCGGGTGCGCCGCTGGCCTTCGGCGTGCTGCGCAAGCGGCTGCCGGGGATGGAGCGCTCGTACCACCTGCCCGGCGGCACGGTCATCTCGCCGCTGGCCTTCGTGGTGGCGAGCCTGGTCATCTACTGGTCGGGCTGGGACACCCTGTGGCGCCTCGGCCTGGCGATCGTGATCGGGTACGTGCTGCTCGGCGGCTACTCCGCGTACGCCGCGTCCAAGGGAGTGCCGAACGCGCCGCGGATGGACTTCAAGGCGGGGCAGTGGCTGCCGGTCTACCTGGTCGGGATGGGGATCGTCTCCTGGCAGGGCACCTTCGGCGAGGGCTCGCAGGGGAACCTGCCGCTGTGGTGGGACATCGGCGTCGTGGTGGTGTTCTCGCTGGTCGTCTACTACTGGGCGCTGGCGGTCGCGCTGCCCACGGAGGAGATCGAGCGGAACATCCGGGGCGTCGAGGTGGTGGACGCCGGCGGGCACTGAGGCGTCCCGGAGCGGGTGCGGCCCCCGGAGGACGTCCTCCGGGGGCCGCAGTGCTGTGTCCTCAGGCGTCGACGGTCGCGCTCCAGGCGGCCTCGGCGGCGGCCAGGGCCGGCTCCGCGGCGGCGTTCGTGGCCGTCGCCAGGCCGGTGAGGCAGGCGCGGACGGTGTCCAGCGTGGCCGCCGGTCCGTAGTGGTTGATCCGGAGCATGGAGGCGGCCAGCGCGCCGCCGCCCGGCTGGACGGGCAGGGCCGGGTCGAGGAGGGCGGCGAGTTCTGCCGCGTGCAGGCCGTCCGGGGTGCGCAGGGTGGTGGCGACCGGGGCGGCGTGGGCGTCCTCGGTGACGAAGGGGGTCAGGGTGCCGAGCGCGCGGACGCCGGCCCGGGTGGCGGCCGCGGCGGCGCGGTGGCGGGCGATGACGGCGGGCAGGCCGTCGGCGGCGATCCGGTCCAGGCAGGCGCCGAGCGCGAGCATCTCCAACTGGGCCGGGGCGTGCGGGAGTACGGCGCGACCGGCGTCGGTCCAGCGCTCCTTCCAGTCGAGCAGCGACAGGTAGGAGCGGCGCGGCGCGGCCGGGTTGGCGGCGATCCGCTCCCAGGCGCGCTCGGAGACCGAGACGGCGGACACCCCGGCCGGGCCGCCCATCGCCTTCTGGCCGCCGATCACGCACAGGTCGATGCCCCAGGCGTCGGTGAGCAGCGGCTCGGCGGCGACGGAGGCGACCGCGTCGAGCATCAGCAGGGCGCCGTGCTCGCGGACCACGGCGCCGATCTCGGCGACCGGGTTGGTGTTTCCGGTGGCGGCCTCGGCGTGGACGAGCGAGACGAAGTCGATCGCCGGGTCGGCGTCCAGGGCCTCGGCCACCTGCCGGGCGCTCACCGCGCTGTCGAAGGGGACGGCGAGGTCGACGACGGTCGTGCCGCAGGAGCGCAGCCAGTTGCCGAAGGTCTGCCCGTACGGGCCGGTGACGATGTTGAGCGCGGTGGAGCCCGGGTGCGCGGCGCCGCGGATCGCGGCCTCCAGGGGGAGGAGGGCCTCGCCCTGGGTGACGATGACGTCGGCCTCGGTGTGCAGCAGCGCGGCCACCTGGTCCTCGATCGCCGCGAACTCGGCGGCGCTGAGCGGGGGGAGGTCGAGGAAGGGACTCACGGCTTCACGGCCTTTCGCGGGCTTTCGTCTACGGGGTGGTGGGTGCCGGAACGAGTGTGCCGCATTCTTGCTGCTTACACGTGGCGCCCCCGTCGGTAGAGTGCGGCCATGAGTGATGGTGCGGTGCTGCACGTGCGGGGTCGGGTGCTGGTCGGCCCGGAGGACGTCCGGGACGAACTCTGGGTGGTGGACGGCCGGGTGAGCTTCACCCGTCCGCCGTCCGCCGGGGACGTGCGCACCGTGACCGGCTGGGTGCTGCCGGGCCTGGTGGACGCGCACTGCCACGTCGGACTGGACGCGCACGGCGCGGTGGACGCGCAGACCAGCGAGAAGCAGGCGCTCACCGACCGTGACGCGGGCACCCTGCTGATCCGCGACGCGGGCTCGGCGGCCGACACCCGGTGGATCGACGAGCGCGAGGACCTGCCCCGGATCATCCGCGCCGGGCGGCACATCGCCCGCACCCGCCGCTACATCCGCAACTACGCGCACGAGATCGAGCCCGGCGACCTGGCCGCGTACGTCCGGGCCGAGGCCCGGCGCGGGGACGGCTGGGTGAAGCTGGTCGGCGACTGGATCGACCGCGAGCGCGGCGACCTCACCGCCTGCTGGCCCGGCGACGCGCTGGCCGAGGCGATCGCGGCGGCGCACGAGGAGGGCGCGCGGGTCACCGCGCACTGCTTCTCCGCGGAGTCCCTGCCGGACCTGCTGGCGGCCGGGATCGACTGCGTCGAGCACGCCACCGGGCTGACCGAGGAGCTGATCCCGGTCTTCGCCGAGCGCGGCGTCGCCATCGTCCCGACCCTGGTCAACATCGCCACCTTCCCGGACCTCGCGGCCGGCGGCGAGGCCAAGTTCCCGGCCTGGTCCGCGCACATGCGGCGGCTGCACGAGCGCCGGTACGACACCGTGGGCGCCGCGCACGACGCGGGCATCCCGGTGTTCGTCGGCACGGACGCGGGCGGCTCGCTGGCACACGGGCTGGTCGCGGACGAGGTGGCGGAGCTGGTGAAGGCGGGGCTGAGTCCGGCCGAGGCGCTGTCGGCGGCGAGCTGGGGTGCGCGGCAGTGGCTGGGGCGGCCGGGCCTGGAGGAGGGCGCGCCGGCGGACTTCGTGGTGTACGCGGAGGACCCCCGGGCGGACGTCCGGGTGCTGGCGGACCCGCGTCTGGTGGTGCTGCGGGGGCGGCCGGTCGGCTGACGGTCGGCCCGGTTGGTCGGCCGTTGGTCGGCTGGTTCGTTGACCGGTTCGTTGAGCGTTTGTCCGGTTACTGTGAGGGTTGCTGTGAGGGCCGCGGGGAGGGCCCTCCGGCGGGCCCTTGATCACATGATCATCCGCTGAACGCCCTGTCGGTGTAGGCCGATAGGGTGGCGACCATGGCACCGCGTCCACTGAATGAGATCGTCGAGCCCGGCTGGGCCACCGCCCTGGAACCCGTCGCCGGACGGGTGGCCGCGATGGGCGACTTCCTGCGCACCGAGCTGGCCGCCGGCCGCACCTACCTGCCCTCCGGCCCGAACGTGCTGCGAGCCTTCCAGCAGCCCTTCGCCGACGTGCGGGTGCTGATCGTCGGGCAGGACCCGTACCCGACCCCCGGCCACGCCGTCGGGCTCAGCTTCTCGGTGGCGCCGGAGGTGCGGCCGATCCCGGCGAGCCTGATCAACATCTACCGGGAGTACGGCACCGACCTCGGCCTGCCGCAGCCGTCCAACGGCGACCTCACGCCGTGGACGCAGCAGGGCGTGCTGCTGCTCAACCGCGCGCTGACCACCGCGCCGGGCAAGCCCGCGGCGCACCGGGGCAAGGGCTGGGAGGACGTCACCGAGCAGGCGATCCGGGCGCTGGTGGCGCGCGGGGGGCCGCTGGTGGCGATCCTGTGGGGGGCCGATGCCCGCAGGCTGCGGCCGGGGCTCGGACAGGTCCCGGCGATCGAGTCGGCGCACCCGAGCCCGATGTCGGCCGACCGCGGCTTCTTCGGCTCGCGGCCGTTCAGCCGGGCGAACGAGCTGCTGGTGCGGCAGGGGGCGCAGCCGGTGGACTGGCGGCTGCCGTAGGGGTGCGGCCCCTCTAGCAGAGTCGGGTCAGCCCGGAACGTCAATCTCACTCCAACGGGTGAAATTACGTTCTGTGTTGCTGATGTGACGGATTGTTCGAGAAGACTGGCGGCTCATCGTTTCATCTGTGTGGGGGTACCGCCATGTCTTCTCGCCGAATCGCTTCCGCAACCGCCGTCGTGCTGGTGAGCACCGCCCTCACCGCCGGGCCCGTCCAAGCGGCCCCTGCCGCCCCTGCCGCTCCTGCTGCTCCCGCCGCCCCGGCTGCCCCGGCTGCTTCGGCCGTCCCGTCCACCGCGTCCTCCCCGGGCAAGGCGCGCGCCGTCACCGCCGAACTCGCCCTGGACGTCAAGCTGTTGAACAACGCCGTGGACGTCCCGGTGAACATCGCGCTGAACAAGGTGGAGTCGCCGGCCCAGAGGGACGGCTCCGTACTCACCGCCACTGTGGACGGTGTCGACCAGCAGGGTCCGGTCACCCTGGTCAAGGCGGACGTCGGCAAGTCCGTGACCCGCGTCGACGCCAAGGGCGCCGCGGCCTCCGTCAAGCTGGTCAACGCCGACGTGCACGCCCCCGGCCTGCCCGCCACCGCGCTGCTCGGCCTGGAGGCCATGAGCGCCGAGGTGACCTGCCCGGTGGACGGGCCGCCGACGGCGGACGTGGTCGCGCCTGCCAAGCTGACCGTGCTCGGCAAGCCGGTCACCGTCGGCCTGTACGGGCCGACCAGGGTGGACGTGCCGCTGATCGGCAGCGTGTCGGTGGAGTTCTCCAAGAAGACCACCACCACGACCACCGCCGCCGCCTCGGCCCTGGAGGTGCAGGTGGAGGTGAACCCGCTGAACCTGAACGTCGCCAAGGTCACCGGGAAGGTCACCGTCGCCTCGGTGGGCTGCGAGAAGCCCACGGCGCCGTCGGCCGGCCCGTCCGCCGTGAACACCCCGAACACCCCGAGCACCGCGCCCACCGCCCAGCCGGTGGCCGATGCCACCACCTCGCGCGCCGCCGTCCCGCAGGCCGGGGCGGAGAGGTCCGTGCAGCCGGAACGGCTGGCCACCACCGGCGGCAGCAGCGCCACCGGCCCGCTGGCCGCCGGGGCCGCGGCCCTGGTCGCGGGCGGGGCGGCCGCACTGTGGGCCACCCGGCGCCGCCGGGCCGCGCACGCCCGCCGGCCCTGAGCCGGCGCGGTGTCGGGGCGGTGTCGTGGCGGTGTCGGGGCGCCAGGAACGCCGCAGTACCCGGGCACCGCAGGCACCGGAGGCACCGCGCGACGCGGGAGTGCCACCCCCGGCACTCCCGCACCGTGACCGTGCCAACGCGGACGGTTGGTTCACATGCGCGTTACATGAGAGGAACAACCGGGAAACGGCGGCTTGCGACGCTACGCGGGCACCCACCACCCAGTAACGCGAGGGACAAGCCGTGGCAATCAAGGCCGAGTACATCTGGATCGACGGCACCAAGCCGACCGCGAAGCTCCGTTCCAAGACTCGCGTCCTGCCGAACGCCGACAAGATCCCGACCTGGGGCTTCGACGGTTCCTCGACCAACCAGGCCGAGGGCCACGCCTCGGACCGCGTGCTGGACCCGGTGAAGGTCGTGCCGGACCCGATCCGTGGCGGCGACAACATCCTGGTCCTCTGCGAGGTCCTGGAGACGGACGGCACCCCGCACGAGTCCAACACCCGCGCGCTGCTCCGTGAGGTGCACGAGAAGTTCGCCGCTCAGGAGTCGATCTTCGGCATCGAGCAGGAGTACACCTTCTTCAAGGGCTCCCGCCCGCTCGGCTTCCCCGAGGGCGGCTTCCCGGCCCCGCAGGGCGGTTACTACTGCGGCGTCGGCGCCGAGGAGGTCTTCGGCCGCGAGATCGTCGAGCTGCACCTGGACCGCTGCATCGACGCCGGCCTCGCCATCTGCGGCATCAACGCCGAGGTCATGCCCGGCCAGTGGGAGTTCCAGATCGGCCCGGTCGACTCGCTGACCGTCTCCGACGACCTGTGGATCGCCCGCTACCTGCTCTACCGCACCGCCGAGGAGTTCGGCATCGACGCCACCCTCGACGCCAAGCCGGCCAGGGGCGACTGGAACGGCGCGGGCGCCCACACCAACTTCTCCACCCGGGCGATGCGCGAGGGCTACGACGCCATCATCACCGCCTGCGAGTCGCTCGGCGCCTCCCAGGAGAAGGTGCTGGAGCACGTCAGCCAGTACGGTGACGACATCCAGTCCCGCCTCACCGGCAAGCACGAGACCGCCCCGTGGAACGTCTACAGCTACGGCGTCTCCAACCGCGGTGCCTCCGTCCGCATCCCGTGGCAGGTCGAGGTGGAGCAGAAGGGCTACATCGAGGACCGCCGCCCGAACGCCAACATCGACCCCTACGTGGTCACCCGCCTCCTGATCAACACCTGCTGCGAGGCCCTGGAGAAGGCCGGCCAGGTCTGATCCACCGCCCCCGAGGCGCGCACGACGCCCGCAGGCCCTCCCCCGCCGGGGAGGGCCTGCGGGCGTTCGCGCGCTCGGGCGTCGGCGGGCTTCCCGGCTGCCGAGGCGTGGCACCCGGGGGTGGCTGGGGTGACGGTCGCAGGATCGTTGAACTCGGTTGGCCACTGTGACGCCCAGCACGGCCGGTACGCCCGGCATGCCCGGGGCGCGCGGCCGGAGGGCGGCGGCAGGCGGCAGGCGGCAGGCGGGCAGGCGGGCAGGCAAGCAGGGCCCGATCGTGACCGGCAAATCGCTGGTCAACCGCCCCCGCCGGACCGAGAATTCATGGCATGACCCAGCAGCCGCTACTCCTCCTCGACGTGGACGGACCGCTCAACCCCTTCGCCGCGCCGAAGCGGCGGCCGGACGGCTACGGCACCTACCGGCTGCTGCCCGGCTGGTGGGTCGCGAAGCAGGAGCGGCAGGCGGCCGCGCAGGCCAGGCTGGCGACGCGCGCGAAGCACGCGAAGCGCCCGGCCGGCCGGGTCAAGCCGCTGCGGGTGTGGCTGAACCCGGCGCACGGGCCCGAGTTGCTGGCGCTGCCGTACGAACTGGTGTGGGCCACCGGGTGGATGAGCGAGGCGAACACCCACATCGGGCCGCGCATCGGGCTGCCCGAACTCCCGTACATCCGCTGGACGGAGATGTTCGGCGAGGATCCGGACGGGCTGCACTGGAAGACCCGGGACGTGGTCGCCTGGGCGGCCGGGCGGCCGTTCGTCTGGGTGGACGACGAACTCGGCCCGCAGGACGCCGAGTGGATCGCGGCAAACCACCCGGGGCCGGCGCTCACCCTGCACGTCAACCCCCGCATAGGCCTGTTGGCCGACGACTTCGCGGCCCTGCGGGAGTGGGCGGCCGCCGCATGACCGGGCAGCCGCTGCTCCTCCTCGACGTGGACGGACCGCTCAACCCCTACGCCGCGCCCAAGACCCGTCGCCCGGAGGGCTACCGGACCCACCGGCTGCTCCCCGAGTCGTGGGTGGCCCGCCACGCGCCGCAGCCGCGCGGGCGGGTGAAGCCGCTGCGGGTGTGGCTGAACCCGGCGCACGGGCCGGAGCTGCTCGCGCTGCCGTACGAACTGGTGTGGGCGACCACCTGGATGGACGAGGCCAACACCTTCATCGGGCCGCGCATCGGGCTGCCCGAACTCCCTTACATCCCTTGGACGGAGATGTTCGGCGAGGATCCGGACGGGCTGCACTGGAAGACCCGGGACCTGGTCGCCTGGGCGGCCGGGCGGCCGTTCGTCTGGGTGGACGACGAACTCGGCCCGCAGGACATCGAATGGATCGCGGCGAACCACCCGGGACCGGCCGTGGCGCTCTGGATCGATCCCCGGTTCGGCCTGCGCGAGCTGCATTTCGAGGCGCTGCGGGAATGGGCGGAGGAGGAGCAGTGAGCGGTACCGGCATGCGCGTCGGGGGTGGCATCGGCACGGTCGAGCGGCTGCGGCGCTACCCCGTGAAGTCCCTGCTGGGGGAGGAGCTGGACGCGGCCGACATCACCGGCCGGGGGCTGGCCGGTGACCGGGAGCGCGCGCTGCTCGACCTGGCGACCGGGCGGGTGGCCAGCGCCAAGCACCCCCGGCTCTGGTCGGGCCTGCTCGGGTACGCGGCGGCGGCCACGGCGGACGGCGGCGTGGCGATCACCGGTCCGGACGGGCGCGGCGCGGACGAGGCGGAGCTGTCCGAGGCGCTCGGCCGCAAGGTTGCGCTGGTCGCCGAACGCCCACCCGGCGCGACGGTCGAGCGGGCCGTGCCGGAGGAGGTGCTGGCGCACGGCATCGCGGCCGAAGTCGACGTCACGGTCAACGAGTTGGGCCGCGCCGCGCCCGACGGCGGGTTCTTCGACTTCGCTCCGCTGCACCTGATCACCACCTCGACACTGCGCGCCACCGGCTCCGAGGCCGAGCGCTACCGGCCGAACCTGGTGATCCGAACCGAGGATGAGGGCTTCGTCGAGAACGCCTGGGTGGGGCGGGAGCTGGCCATCGGCCCGACGCTGCGCCTGCGCGTCCTGGCGGCCACCCCGCGCTGCGCCGTCCCCACCCTGCGGCACGGCCCGCTGCCCCGCCGTACCGAGGCCCTGCGCATCCCGGCCGAGCGGAACCGGGTGGTCCCGCTGGAGGGCATGCCGGAGCTGCCCTGCGCGGGGGTGTACGCACAGGTGCTGGTGCCCGGGCGGATCCGGACGGGCGACGACCTGAGGCTGGAGGGGCTCAGGCTGGAGGAGCGTGGCTGAAGGAGCTGAGGCTGAAAGGAGCGGGGCTGAACGAGCTCAGGTTGAACTGAGTACCGCCTCAAGGGCCTTGAGGAACCGGTCGGTGGTGTCCTGGTCCCGGACGGCGATCCGCAGCCACTCCTCGCCGAGCCCCGGGAAGGTGTCGCCGCGCCGGACGGCGAAGCCGTGCTCGCGCAGCCGCTCCCGGACGGCCGCCGCGTGCGGCAGCCGGACCAGCACGAAGGAGGCCGCCGGTTCTCCGTACATCCGCACCTGCGGGAAGGCGGCCAGGCCCTTCACCAGGTGGTCGCGCCAGAGGGCGAGTTCGGCGGCGGCCCGGTCCGCTTCGGCGAGCGCCGCCGGGCCGCTGCAGGCCTCGGCGGCGGCCAGCGCCGGGGTGGAGACCGGCCAGAGCGGCTGGGCGGCGGCGAGTTCGGCGATCAGTGGCGCGGGCCCGAGCACATAGCCGATGCGCAGCCCGGCCAGCCCCCAGGTCTTGGTGAGGCTGCGCAGGACGACGACCCGGCCGGGCAGGTCCCGCACGGAGGCGAGGGACTCCCGCTCGCCCGGCACGGTGTCCATGAACGCCTCGTCCACCACCAGGGTCCGCCCCGGCCGGGCGAGCGCGGCCACGGCCTCGGCCGGGTGCAGCACGGAGGTCGGGTTGGTCGGGTTGCCGAGGATGACCAGGTCCGCCTCCTCGGGGACGGCGCCGAGTCGGAACCCGTCCTCGGGGGAGAGCAGTACCCGGTGCACCCGGTGGCCGGCATCCCGCAGTGCCGCCTCCGGTTCGGTGAACTGCGGGTGTACGACGACGATGTGACTGGACGTCAGAGTGCGGGCCAGCAGGACGAAGGCCTCCGCCGCACCCGAGGTGAGCAGCACCTCCCCGACCGGGCGGGCGTGCCGGGCGGCCACCGCGGCGCGGGCGGTGCTCTGGTCGGGGTAGGCGGCGAGGTCGCCGAGGGTGGCCGCGAGGCGCTCGCGCAGCCAGGTCGGGGGCGTGCCGGTGCGGACGTTGACGGCGAGGTCCACCAGGCCGAGACCGTCGGCGCGGACCTCGGCGTCGCCGTGGTGGCGCAGGTCGGGTTCGGGGGCGGTCACGCGGGGTCTCCCTGGTGCTGAGTGGGGTGGGCGGAGGCGGTGGTGGCGCCGGCCGTGCCGTCGGCGGTGACGGCGGGCGGTCCGGGCAGGCGGTGGAGCTCGTACGGGCCGGGCGGCACGGTGAGTCCGGCGCCGTCGCCGAGGACGACCAGTGCGACGGTGTGTCCGTGGGCGGCGAGGTGCGCGGCGGCTCCGGCGGGGTCCAGGGGTGCCCCGGAGCCGTCCGCCGTCGTCCCGGCGGCGACGTCCACCGCGATCCGCCGGGTCGTCGGCCGGAGCAGCCCGGCCACCGCCTCGGCTGCTGCGAGCTTCTCGACCGCTGCGAGCGTCTCGAACGCCTCGGGTGTTCCCACTACCGCCGAGGCGCCGCGCAGTTCGGTGAGCGCGCCCGGCGTCGGCAGGTCGGGATCGCCTGACCCGAGGCCGACCAGGGCGAGCCGCCCGCGCAGCGTCGCCCGGGCGATCGCCACCGTAGTGGTCGCCGACTTCCGCTTGGCGACCACGAGCCGACCGCCCGGCGCGCCGGCCAGCGCCGCCGCCTCGGCGACGCTCGCCGTGCCGACGGCCGCCCCGACCACCGCGGACGGGTTCGGCACCGCCACCTCCGCCAGCTCCTCCGCCGGGTACTCGTCCACCGGCACCCCGCCGACGCAGAACGCGGCCCAGCGCACCGCCGGGTGGTCCGCCTTGCCGGCCACCGTGGCCAGCCGGGCCACCGCCGAGCGGGCCAGGCCGGCCTCCTCGAGCGTGGCCGCCAGCAGCCGCATCGCCTCGGTCCGCCTGGCACCGCCGGTGGCGCCGATCCCGACGACGAGGGTGCGCGGGAGCACCAGCAGGTCGCCGTAACCCGGGTCCTCCCGGTCGGTGACCCGCAGGATCGGGGCGTCCTCGGGCAGGTCGGCTGTCTCGGGCGCGTCGGTCGCCTGGGCCGCCTCGGCCGGCTCGGCCCGGACCCCCGGGGGCGGCCCTGCCGGCGGCGCGTGGCCGGTGGGGACGGGGGTGACACCGAGGGCGGCCGCCACCTCGACGGACAGCTCCTCCGCGGCGTCCCCGCCGGCCATCGGGATCACCCAGCGCCGCTGCGGGTCCACGCAGAGCAGAGCGCTGCCGCGCGGAAGGTCGACGAGGCCGCCGGTCAGCAGGGAGACGACGGTCGGGAGCGGGGCGACGGCGACCACGAACCGGTACCGGCGGAGGGCGAAGTCCAGGACGTCGGGCGGCTGGGAGCAGTTGCCGCGGTAGGCCTGGTGGACGTGGCTGCTCTCCGGCCAGCGCGCGTGCAACTCGTCGGCGAGCGGGCGGCCCGGCCCGTCGATGGCGACCAGTCCGATCACGTACCGCACTCCTTGCCGTTCCCGGCCCTCCGGCAGCGGGCCCCCGCGATCCCACCACGGGCGGCCGGAGGGGGTCAATCGCGGAGGGTGTGACGCGGCTCAAGCCCGTGCATACAGGGCCGTGCAGTCGGGCCCGACGGCCGAGGGGGAGACAGCTGTTCGTCTGTTCTTCACCTGTCTTGTGCCGTACACGACACCGGCGCGATCCTACTGTTCTCGGCGCTCCAGCCAGGCAGCCCGACGCACGGAGGACCCCATGGCCTTCGCACGACCCCGCACCCCCGGAACCCCCACCCCCCACCGCCCCCAGCGCAGACTCCGCACGGCCCGCCCGCTGACCGCCCTCGCCGCCGGGCTCGGCCTGATCGCCGGCTCGCTCGGCCTCTGGGCCGCGGGCGGCAGCGCGGCCGCCGACACCGCCCTCGCCGACACCGCCACCGGCCTGCCCGCGCCGGACCACGTGGTCGTCGTCGTCCTGGAGAACCACGCCTACTCGCAGGTCATCGGCAGCTCCAGCGCCCCGTACATCAACGGCACGCTGGTGGCCGGCGGCGCGCGGCTGACCCAGTCCCACGCGCTCACCCACCCCAGCCAGCCCAACTACTACATGCTGTTCTCCGGCAGCTCGCAGGGCATCGTCGACGACAGCTGCGTGGACGTCGGCGCGCTGCAGGGGCCCAACCTGGCCTCCGAACTGCTCGCCGCCGGCCAGACCTGGGCCAGCTACAACGAGGGCCTGCCCGCCCAGGGCGCCACCGACTGCCGCGTCGACAACTACGCGCAGAAGCACAACCCGTGGTTCGGCTTCGGCAACGTGCCCACCGACAGCGCCTACGGCATGGACGCGTTCCCGGCCGACTACAGCACCCTGCCCAAGGTCTCCTTCGTCGTCCCGGACCTCTGCGACGACATGCACGACTGCTCCGTCGGCACCGGCGACTCCTGGCTGCAGAGCAACCTCGACGCCTACGCGCAGTGGGCGAAGAGCCACAACAGCCTGCTCGTCGTCACCTTCGACGAGGACAACAGGCTGTCCGGCAACCGCATCCCGACCCTGGTCTACGGCGCCCACGTCGCCCCCGGCAGCAGCACCGCCACCACCTACAACCACTACGACGTGCTGCACACCCTGGAGGACCTGGCCGGCCTCGACGCCCACGCGGGCAACTCGGCCGGCGCCGTCGACATCACCGGCATCTGGAACTGACGCCCGTGTACGTCGCGGACTCCCGCAGCTCGAAGGCGCCCGCCGCACCGGCCACCGGCCCGGTGCGGCGGGGCGCCGTCCCCGGCACGGTGCTCGCCCTCGGCACCGTCAGCCTGGTCACCGACATCTCCTCCGAGATGGTCACCGCCGTCCTCCCCCTTTACCTGCTCACCGGGCTCGGCCTCTCCCCACTCGGCTTCGGCCTGCTCGACGGCATCCAGAACGGCTTCAGCGCCCTTGTCCGCCTCGTCGGCGGCCACCTCGCCGACCGCCGGGGCCGCGACGGCGCCGCCCGGCACAAGGCCGTCGCGGCCGTCGGGTACGGACTCTCCGCGCTCTGCCGGCCGCTGCTGCTGCTCGTCCACACCGTGCCGCTGATCGGCGCGGTGATCGCCGTCGACCGCACCGGCAAGGGCCTGCGCACCGCACCCCGGGACGCGATGATCTCGCTCGCCACCGAACCCGCCCACCGCGGACGGGCGTTCGGCGTACACCGGGCGATGGACACGGCCGGCGCCCTGCTCGGACCGCTCACCGCCTTCCTGGTGCTGCGGCTCGCCGGCGGCCCGCTGCTCGCCGACGGCGGCGAACGGCACGGCTACGACGCGGTGTTCACGGTCAGCTCCTGCGTCGCCGCCCTGGGCGTCCTGATCCTGCTGCTGTTCGTGCCGAACCGGCCGCGATCCGACGATCCGTCAACTATGGCTCCCTCGCTGCGTGACAGCCTCACCCTGCTGCGCCTGCCCGGGCTCCGGCGGCTCGCCCTCTGCGCCGTCCTGCTCGGGCTGACCACCGTCAGCGACTCCTTCCTCTACCTGCTCATCCAGCGCCGGCTGGGCCTGTCCGTCACCCTCTTCCCGCTGCTGCCGCTCGGCACCGCCGCCGCCTTCCTGCTGCTCGCCGTCCCGCTCGGCGCGCTCGCCGACCGGATCGGCCGCCACCGGCTCTTCCTCGCCGGACACGGCGTGCTGCTGCTCGCGTACGGGCTGCTGCTCTCGCCGCTGCGCGGACTGCCGGCGGTGATCTGCGTCCTGGTGCTGCACGGCGCGTTCTACGCGGCCACCGACGGCGTGCTCGCCGCCGCGGCCGCCGACGCCGTACCGGCCGAGCAGCGCGGCGCCGGGCTCGCCCTGGTCGGCACCGGGCAGGCGCTGTCCCGGTTCGCCTGCTCGCTGCTGTTCGGCGCGCTGTGGGGCGCGGTCGGCGGCCCGGCGGCGCTGGGCTGGTCGACGGGGGCGCTGGCGCTGTGCGTGCTCGGCGCGGCGGCGGTGCTGCGCCCGTCCGAACCGCTGACCGTGGCCGACGGCGGACCTGCCGGACCTGCTGCTGACTGCGATGCCGCACCCGTCGCCGCCGAGGAGAGCTCGTGAACCTGCCGAACCGGACCAGGATGATCATCCTGCTGGTCGCCGTCGTGCTGCTCGGCGCGGTCGGCACCGGGGCCGTCCTGCACGCGGCCGGCCGCACCGCCCGCCGGGACCAGGTCCAGCCCGGTGGGCCGTCCGTCGAGTCGGGCGCCGTCTCCCTCCAGGTGCCCGGCAGTGGACGCCGGTTGCTGTTCCGCAACATGGCCTGGGGTCCGCACCGGGACGAGATCACCACCGTCCCCGCCGACCGCCCCGACGGCCCGCGCACCGCCTCCGGCGTCCAGTGCCTGCGCTTCCACGCCGCCGCCGGCACCGGCATCTGCCTGCAGGCCCAGCGCGGCGCGCTGGAGGACACCTACCGGGCCGTCATCCTCGACGACCACCTGCGCGAGCGGCGTTCCTTCCCGGCCGCCGGCATCCCCACCCGCTCCCGGGTCTCACCGTCCGGGCACCTCGCCGCCTGGACGGTCTTCGTCAGCGGCGACTCCTACGCGGGCAGCGACTTCTCCACCCGCACCTCGATCGTGGACGTCCGGGACTGGAACCTCCGGGAGAACCTGGAGGACTTCGCGGTCATCCTGGACGGCCACCCGTACCAGGCGCACGACACCAACATCTGGGGCGTCACCTTCGCCGACGACAACACCTTCTACGCCACCGTCGCCGGCTCCGGGCAGACCCACCTCGTCCGCGGCGACCTCACCGCCCGCACCCTCACCGCCCTGCACGACAACGTCGAGTGCCCCTCGCTCTCCCCGGACGGCACCCGCATCGCGTACAAGAAGCGCGTCCCCGGCCTCCCCGCCGACGTACCCTGGCGGCTGTACGTCCTCGACCTCGCCACCATGACCGAGACCGCCACCGCCGAGCAGCGCAACATCGACGACCAGGCGCTCTGGGACGGCAACGGCACCCTGGTCTACGCCCTGCCCGGCGACTACGGCGCCGACCTGTGGACCGTGCCGGCCGACGGCTCGGGCAGCCCGCACTCACTCACCAAGGCCGCCGTGGCCCCCGCCTACCTGGGCTGAGGAACTCTCGGATACGGTCCCACGTCGAGCACAGTGCGACGTCCTGATCGAATGTCCGGATCGAACGTCCTGACCGATGGGGAGCGAGCAACCATGGACGGCATCCCACCCGAGCGCATGGTGACCGACTCCTGGCCCGCCCTGCACGGCCGCCCCGTCCTGCGGCGCACCGTCGCCGTCGGGCTGGTGCTGTGCGTGTCCGTCGCCGCCGCCCTCGTGGTGCGCGGCGTCAACGCGCTCACCGTCGGCCGCACCGGCCACGAGACCGACCGCGACCGCGCCGAACGCCTGGCCGGCCTCCACCCCTCCCAGCACCCGGGCGTCGGCCGGTACTACGTCCCGGTCGGCGCCGTCTACACCCACACCTCCGACGGCGCCCCCGTCGCCTACCTCCACTACCGCCTCGGCGGCGGCAAGGCCCCGGGCGTCGGCGACTTCCTCAGCGCCTACGACCTCCCCGCCCCCGGCCCGGCCGCCCCCCTCCCGCCCGACCTCGTCGCCGCCCTCGGCGGCGACGAGCCGGCCGAGGCCCCGGAACTCCCCGACGGGCCGATCAGCTCCCCCGCCCCGACCTTCTCCCCGTCGGCCGTCCCCTCCGCTTCTCCGTCCCCTTCGGCCTCCCCCGCTCCCGCCGAGGACACGCCCGTCCTGGCCCCCGATGGCGATGCCGATAGCGATGGCGATGGCGACGCCGGCCTGGAGGCAGCTCCGGAAGCTGCCCCAGAAGCCGCTCCCGAAGCAACCCCCGAGGCGACCCCCGACGACGAGCCCGTCGTCACCACCCCCGTCCCCACCCTGACTCCAGCCCCCACCCCGACGCCCACCCACACCCCCACCGCCCGCCGCATCTACGTGGCCGCCATCCCCGGCGGCCTCTCCGGCGCCGCCGACATCTACATCCGCGCCACCGGCTGACCTCGCCGCCGGGCATGCCGAAGCCCCGCCGGTGCGCGGCGGGGCCTGGACGGTTCGGGTGGCGGCGTCAGCCGGGCAGGCCGGGGACGGCGGCGATGGTGACGGGGTGGCCCATGGTGCTGATGCGCCAGGTGGCGAGGGCCTGGTAGGCGGGGGAGTGGTACCAGCCGTGGGCGTCGGCCTCGGTGGGGAACTCGAGGATGGCGGTCTTGGTGTAGGCGGTGTCTCCCTCCAGCCGGGCCGGGGCGGCGAAGGCGAGCAGGCGGCCCTGGTGGGGCTCCATGGTGGCGCCGACATTGGCGAGGTAGTGGCCGAGGTCGGCGTCGGGGGTGCTGTCGGTGCGGGTGATGACGATGTAGTGCATGGCGTACTCCGTGCGGTAGTGGTCAGCGGGTGGCAGAAACGACAGGGATGGCAGTGGTGGCAGGAGCGAGAGGAGCGACAGGGTTGGCGGGCGTGGTGGGGGCGGTGACGGCCTTGGGCCGCCGGGCGGGGGCCTGACCCGCGAACATGGCGCCGAGGGCGAGCGTCAGGCCGAGGAGCTGCCACCCGGTGAGGGTCTGGCCGAGGACGACGAGACCGCCCACGGTCGCGACCACCGGGTTGATCAGGCCGAGGAACGAGGTCGGTCCGGCGCCCAGCCGCTCGATGCCGCGGAACCAGAGGATGTAGCCGAGGGCGGTGCTGAAGAGGCCGAGATAGGCGAAGCCGGCCAGGTTGGCGGCGCTCAGGGCGGGCGGTGCGCCCTCGACGAGGGCCGCGAGCGGCACCAGGAAGACCGAGCCGGCGAGGAGCTGCCAGGCGGTGAGGTCGAGCAGGGTGGCGCCCTCTGGGCGGCCCCAGCGGCGGGTGAGGACGGTGCCCGTGGCCATCAGCGCGATGGCGGTGACCATCGCGGCGATCCCGACACCGTCCAGCCGGGCGCCGCTCTTGAGCACCAGGAGGGCGACGCCGCCGACTCCGATCAGTCCCGCGAGCAGTGCGCGCCGTCCGGGCCGTACGCCAAGGACGCCGATGGAGAGCCCGGCGACGAGCAGTGGCTGGATCGCCCCGATGGTGGCCGCGACCCCGCCGGGCAGGCGGTACGCGCCGACGAAGGTGAGCGGGAAGAACAGCCCGATGTTGAGCATCCCGAGCACGGCCGCGCGCCCCCACCAGGCGCCCTTGGGCAGTTTGCGGCCGATCAGCAGGAGCAGCAGTCCGGCCGGCAGGGCGCGCAGTGCCGCGAGCAGCAGCGGGCGGCCTTCGGGCAGCAGCTGGGTGGTGACCAGGTAGGTCGTGCCCCAGGCGGCCGGGGCGAGTGCGGCGGTGGCGGCGATTGCTGCGCGCTTGCGGTCCATGACGGCCATCCCCTGAACGTTGATTATCTGAACGTTGAGATAAGTTCTACGCCCCCAGGTAGGTGAACGTCAAGTATGTGAAGGCTAAGATATTTGGACGGGGGTCCGCGAAGCAGAACCAGGAAGGCGGCACACCATGGAGCAGCGCGACACCGTCGACGACATCGTCGAGCAGTGGGCGAGGACCCGTCCCGACCTCAACCCGAGGGCACTGGCCCTGATCGGCCGGCTGCGGCGACTCAACGTCCGGGTCGACGCCGCCCTGCGCGAGTACTTCACCTCCTGCGGCCTGGACTCCTCCGAGTTCGACGTCCTGGCCACCCTGCGGCGCTCCGGCGAGCCCTACGAGCTCAACGCCCGCGCCCTCCTCAAGTCCGCCATGGTCACCTCCGGAGCCATCACCAACCGGGTCGACCGGCTGGTGGCCAAGGGCCTGGTCGAGCGCAACCCCTGCCCCGACGACCGCCGCGCCGTCCTCGTCCGCCTCACCCCGGCCGGCAAGGAGCTGATCGACGGCGCCCTGGCCGGCCACGTCCGCAACGAGGAACGCATCCTCGCCGCGCTCGACGACGACGAGCGCACCCAGCTCGACGGCCTGCTGCGCAAGCTCCTCATCGCGCACGGGGACACCGAACCCCTCCTCGGCTGAGCGGCGACTCCGGTCGACGCGGGGGAGGGCCGGCGGGGAAGGATCGACGGGGAGCGTGACGCGGAGGCGGGCGTGTCCAGCGCCCGCCCGTCCGCGTTGACTCCGGCGGAACCGCACCCGCGGACCCTGCGGAACCGCACCGGAGGAGAAGCGCCGCGCCGACCCCCGGCGCGGCACCTTCGGCAGCGGCGCCTGACGGGCTGCCCGGCCGTACGTGCCGCCCGGCTGTACGAAAGGCTCAGGCGGACGCGCCGCTCAGCGGTACGCGACCAGCGCGTACCGCTCGTCGCACACCGGGCCACCCCACAGCTCGTCGTCCCCGCTGAGCGGCTCGACCCGCAGCTCGGCCACCAATGGTCGTACGGCACCGGCGAGTTCGTCCGCCCCGATGCCGCCGCTCCACGGCAGCCGCTCCGCCCCGGCCGCGTAGGGTGCCACGGCCTGCCCGGCCTCGCGCCACCGGCCCTCGATCAGGACCAGCCGGCCGCCCGGGCGCAGCAGCCCCACCCAGGCGCGGAGGGCCCGCTCGGGCTCGGGCAGCGTCCAGATCAGGTGGCGCGACAACAGGACGTCGAAACCCTCGCCCCCGACCGGCGGTGCCGCCGCATCACCCACCAGGACCCGGCCCGGCAGCCCCGCCGCCGCGAGCTTCGCCCGCGCCCGCTCGACCATGCGCGGTGCCAGGTCCACCCCGGTCACCCGGTGCCCGTCCGCCGCGAGCAGCGACGACAGCGAGCCCGTGCCGCACCCCACATCGAGCACGTCGCAGGCCTCACCCGGCACCCACCCCCGAACCCGCCGCACCCACGCCGCCCGGACGGAGGCGTCCCGCAACCCGTGGTCGGGCTCCTCGTCGAAGGCCTCGGCGGCCGCGTCCCAGTACTCGGCGATGTCGGGGCCGGAGCCGGAGCCGGGGTCGGAGGCGGGCCCGCTGGAATCGTCGGAGTCGCTCATGCCGGGCATTGTCCCCACCGCCACTGACACCGGCCGTACCGCTGCTCACCAGGCCGCTCCCCGGCGACGACCACGGCGAGGTGGTCGAGCCGTGAGCCCCAAGCGCGGTGACGACGTCCCGTCGCCGCCCATCGGTGACGAGTGGCGGCTGCGGATCGGTACGAGCGAGGCCGCCAAGGGCTGGAGTACGAGGTGACCGCAGGGGGGCGGGTGCGTTACCTGGTGGACGAGGCGGGCCGGGCCGTGCATGTCGTCTACGCCTCGTCCCGGCATCCGAAGGACACTGACGCGTAGTCCGGGCGGCCCGGTCCGCGCCGTCTCCGGTGCCTTGCGGCGCCCTCAGGCCGTCGCGTCCAGGGCCGGCGGCTGCCAGTCGTAGATCGGGGCGGAGCGGCGGAGGAGGGCGCGGGCGGGGAGGAGGCCGGCGAGGGTGAGGGCGCTGGTGCGGAGGAGGGTGGCGACGGGGGTGCGGAGGGCGACGAGGTCGCCGATGCGGCGGGAGGCGGTGACGATGGCGGTGGTGCGGGGGAGGCGGGTGGCGGTGTAGGCGGGGAGGGCGGTGGCGGGGTCCGTGGACGGGGTCAGCAGGGAGGCGAGGACGACGGCGTCCTCGATGGCCTGGCAGGCGCCCTGGCCCTGGAAGGGGCACATCGCGTGGGCGGCGTCGCCGAGGAGGGCGACCCGGCCCTGGTGGTGGGCGGGCAGCGGGTCGGCGAGGTCCCAGACGTCGTGGCGCAGGACGCGCTCCGGCTCGGCGAGCGCGAGGAGTTGGGGTACGGGCGCGCACCAGGTGCCGTACCGGCGCAGGAGTTCGGCCTTCTCGTCGCCGTCGGCGGCGCGGGCGCCGGCCGGGGCGAGGGCGGCGCCGTACACGTAGACGCGGCCGTCGGCGAGCGGGACGATCCCGGCGAGCTGTCCGCGTCCCCAGATCTCGCCGGCGGCGTCCGGTCGGCGGGTGGGGGTGACGATGGTGCGCCAGGTGGTGAAGCCGCTGTAGCGGGGGCCGGGGTGCTGGGGGAAGAGCAGGCCGCGGGTGGCGGATCGGATGCCGTCGGCGGCGACGACCAGCCCGGCGGGCCGGTCGCCGTCCGGGGTCCGGACGACGGCGGGTTCGGTGGCGCTGCCGGGGGTGACGAGCGAGGCGGGCGAGTCGGTGCGGACGGTGCCGTCCGGGAGGGCGTCGACCAGGGCGGCGATGACATCGGCGCGGGCGACGGCGGCGATCGGGTCGCCGAATTGGGCCTCGAAGGTGGCGGTGTCGGTGCGGGCGAGCCAGCGGCCGGAGGGGTGGCGCAGGCCGATGGCGGGGTGCGGGGTGGCGAGGGCGCGCAGGCGTTCGCCGACGCCGAGCCGGTCGAGGGCGCGCAGGGCGTTGGGGGCGAGGGCGAGTCCGGCGCCGACGGGTTCGAGCGAGGCGGCGCGTTCGTGGACGGCCACGGGGATGCCCTGCCGGTGGAGGGCGAGGGCGGCGGTGAGCCCGCCGATGCCGCCGCCGATGACGATCGCCTGGTGCCTGTCCATGGGTGGGCTCCTCATCTCGCACTACGGCTGTAGTTAGCGCTGCCCGCACACCGTACTACGGATGTAGTGCCGCAGACTACTGCCGTAGTAGGTTGGGACGCCCGAGGAGAAAGGCCATGATCGGACCCATGACGCCCCCGCGCCCGACCCTGATCGCCGACGCAGCCATCGCCCTGATCGCCGAACGCGGCCTGCGCGGGCTGACCCACCGCGCCGTGGACGAGGAGGCCGGGCTGCCCGCCGGCTCGACCTCCAACCTCGCTCGGACCAGGGCCGCCCTGCTCGAGGTCGCGCTCACCCGGATCGTCGAGCGGGAGACCCGGGAGCACCCCGTCCTCACCGGTGAGCCGCCGGCCGACACCCCGCCGCGCGAGCTGCTCGTACGGGTCGCCGCCGATCTGCTGTTCCAGGCGCTCACCACCGGACGCCGGCTCACCCTGGCCCGGCTCGAACTCGCCCTGGAAGCCACCAGGCGGCCCGAACTGCGCGCCGTCTACGACCGGTTGGGCGCGCGCTTCGCCGACGCCGCCGCCGTCCTGCTCGCCCGGTGCGGCTCGACCGACCCGGCAGCCGACGCCCGACGGCTGGTCCGCTGGTGCGACGGCGTGCTGTTCAACGCGACGGCCGGCAGCGGGCACTGGCGCACGCCGATGCCGGAGGAACTGCGCGACGATGCGGCGCGCTACCTCGACGCGCTGCTCACGGCGGCAGAGTAGGAGCCCGGGGGAGAGGCCCGGGTCGTCCCGCTTATACTCCGTTACTCCGTGTGCTCGATCGGCCAAGGGGGAGACATGAGCGTGGTCAGCCTCGTCGCACCGGTGTTCCTCCTGCTCGTGCTGCTGGTGGTGCGGGTGGTGACACTTCCGCTGCTGCTGTGGCTTCAACGGGCGACGCGCCAACGGGCGGCGGCGGCCGTGGGTGCGGGCGCCCCGGTCAGTCGGGTGCCGTTCATCGCCGCGCCGCTGGTGGGGCTCGTCTGCGCGGCAGGGCTGGATGCCCTGTTGTTCCTCGGCGACACCGACACCCTCCGGATGCTGCGGGAGCCGATCGACACCGACAACGTGCGCTACCTGAGCAGGGAGGCGCACCTGGCCCTCCACACGGCGAGGCTCTGGTACCTCGTTCCCGTGATCTCGGCCCTGGTGCTCTGGCTGCTGTTCTGGTTCCTGACCCAGCGCAACCTGCTGACCGTCCGCATGCCGGAGCAGGTCCGGTCGGCACGTGCCACCTGGCGCCGGGTCCTCGGCCTGCTCGCCCTGCGCGCGGTGATCGGCGTGTTCGCCCTGCCGTACTGGCTGGTCTTCGCCGTGCTGCTGTTCCAGATCGGTGCGGCCGTCACCAGCAGGCGGCACGAGCCGGTCGTCACCAGGTCGAACACCGCCGCACCGGCCACCCCTGCGCCGAACGCGGCCGCGACCACCCCGGCGCCGCAGGCGTACGTTCCGACGCAGCACGTTCCGGCCGCCCCGCCGGTGCCGCAGTTCGCGCCGCCCGTGTCACCTGCGCCGCCCGTATCACCTGCCCCGCCCGTGGCCCACGGTCCACTCCGTGTCCACGAGCCCCGCACGATCGGCGGCTACCAGCTCCTCGGCCGGATCGGCTCCGGCGGGATGGGCACGGTCTACCTCGCCCAGCGCCAGGGCTCCGCCACCCAGGTCGCCCTGAAGACCATCAACCTCGAACTCCTCGACGACGCCGAGCTGTTGCGCCGCTTCCAGCGTGAGTCCGAGGTGCTGGCCATGATGCCCGGCGCCTACACCGCCCGGGTGCTCGACGCGGGCGTGGATGCCGGACGTCCGTACCTGGCCATGGAGTTGCTGGACGGCCGCCCGCTGGACGTCCACTTGCGGGAGCAGGGGCCGATCCGCTCCGCCGAGGCGCTCCGCGCGCTCGCGCTGGCGCTGGCCGTGGCGCTGTCCGGGGTGCACCGGCTCGGGCTGATCCACCGGGACCTCAAGCCGGCCAACATCATGCTGACCACGGCCGGCCCGCGCCTGCTGGACTTCGGCATCGCGGCGATCGTGGACGGCACCCGGCTCACCGCCACCGGCGGCGGGCCCGGCACCCTGACGTACATGGCGCCGGAGCAGTTCGGCGATGAGCGGGTCGGTACGGCCGCCGACGTGTGGGCCTGGGCGTGCTGCGTGGTGTGCGCGGCGCACGGGGCCAGCCCGTTCGCGGCGACCAGCACCGGCGCGGTGATCCGCCGGATCGTGGACACCGGGCCCGAACCGACCGCGCTGGCGGCGGTCCGGGCTCTCGACCCGGCGCTCGCCGCCGTCGTCACCCGCGCGCTGGCCATCGACCCGGCGCAGCGCCCGGCGGACGGCGCCGCCCTGCTGGCAGTGCTGGAGGCGGCCCAGCCGACGACGCCGGACCCCGTGGCCGTCGACGACCAGATCACCCGGGGTTGGCGGACCCTGGTCCTGTAGCGGCTCTGCCCGCGACCGTCACCCGGGGCGGATGGGCGCGGGCGGTCACCCGGGGCGGATGGGCGCGGGCAGTCAGCCGCGGGCGGACACCCGCGCGAGGATCAGCTCGGCGCACTCGTCCGCCGAGGTCCGGGAGCTGTCCACCACCAGGTCGTACGCGACCCCCTCGTGCACCGCTTCCGCCTGCGCGGCGGCCATCCCGGCCACCCGGTCGCCGCGCGCGGCCTCCCGGGCCGCGGCCACCGCCGGGTCGCAGCGCACGCCGACCCAGAGCACGTCCAGGCCCTCCAGCGCCGCCCGCCAGCGGGCCTGCGAGGCGGTGGTGCCGAGGAACACCTCGTCCACCACGATCCGGGCGCCGGCCCGGGCCATCGCCGCCACCCCGACCGTCCAGGCGGCGTCCAGCGCGGCGAAGGCCGGCCCGACCTCGACCGTGCCGGTCCCGTCCTCCAGGCCGCCGATGCCCTCCCCGCCTCTGCGCAGCGAGGGCGGCAGGGCGCCGACCATGGTGTCCGCGCCGAGGTGCAGCCACGGCTGCGGCAGCAGTTCCTGCAGACGGTGGGCGATGCTGGATTTGCCGGAGCTGGAGCCGCCGTTGAGGACGATCACATGCATGCGCGCATCCTACGCAGTCGCCCCCTACACGGCGGCCGCCCCGCGCGGAGTGCCGTCGTAGGCCGCCGCCGCGGCCGCGAAGGACGCTGCCAGCGCCGGCGCCCCCGCCCAGTGCAGGTGCAGGTAGGAGGCGTGCACCCGGCCCGCGGCGAAGCCCTCCGTGCGGGGCCCGGTCGGCAGGCGCCAGCCCCAGGCGGGGTGTTCGCCCGCGCCCGGTTCGCACACCGTCCGGTGGAACTCGTGCCCGCGCACCCGGGTGCCGGCCGCCGCGAGCGGTGAGTCGTGCAGGGCGACGGCCTCCCGGTAGCCGAGGGTGAGGCGCTCGGTCATCCGGGCCTCGGTGTCGAGCACGCCGCACATCGGCAGGCCGTCCAACTCCCGCCCCAGGTAGAGCAGTCCGGCGCACTCGGCGGCGATCGGCCCGCCCGACGCGGCGAAGGAGGCGATCGCCGAGCGCAGTTCGGTGTTCCCGCTCAACTCCCGTACGTACAGCTCCGGGAAGCCGCCGCCGATGACCAGCCCGGCGGTTCCCGCCGGTAGGGCCGTGGCGTGCAGCGGGTCGAACGGGACCACCTCCGCCCCGGCCGCGCCGAGCAGTTCGGCGTTCTCGGCGTACGAGAAGGAGAACGCCGGGCCGCCCGCCACCGCGATCCGCGGCCGACCGGCCACCGGGGTGACCTCGGCCGACGGGTCCCACGGCTCGGCGTCCACATCGGGTGCCGTGCGGGCGAGTTCCAGCAGCGCGTCCAGGTCGACGGAGGAGCCGACCAGCTCGCCCATGTCGGCGACCGCCTTCAGCGCCTCCGCCGAGCGCTCCACCGCGGGGATCAGCCCGAGGTGGCGGGACGGCGTGGCGACCGCCGCCGAGCGGCGCAGCGCGCCCAGCACCGGCACGCCGGAGCCCTCCTCCAGGGCCTCGCGCAGCAGGTGCTCGTGCCGGTCGGAGGCGACCCGGTTGAGGATCACCCCGGCGAGCCGCACCTGCGGGTCCCAGGAGGCGAAGCCGTGCACCAGCGCGGCCACCGAGCGGGACTGCGAGGAGCCGTCCACCACCAGCACCACCGGTGCCCGCAGCAGTTTGGCGACGTGCGCGGTGGACGCCAACTCCCCGCGCCCGGAGGCCCCGTCGAACAGGCCCATGACGCCCTCGACCACCGCGACGTCCGCGCCCGCCGCGCCGTGCAGGAACAGCGGCGCGATCCGCTCGGGACCGCACATGAAGGCGTCGAGGTTGCGGCCCGGGCGCCCGGCGGCGAGCGCGTGGTAGCCCGGGTCGATGTAGTCGGGGCCGACCTTGTGCGGGGACACCGCCAGCCCGCGCGCGGCGAGTGCCGCGATCAGGCCGGTGGCGACGGTGGTCTTGCCGGCGCCGGAGGAGGGCGCGGCGATGACGAGGCGGGGGACGGTGCTCAACGGTCTACCACTCGATACCGCGCTGGCCCTTGCGGCCGGCGTCCATGGGGTGCTTCACCTTGGTCATCTCGGTGACCAGGTCGGCGAAACCGGTCAGCGCCTCGGGCGCGTACCGGCCGGTGATGACGACGTGCTGGCTGCCCGGGCGGTCCTTGAGCACGGCCACCACCTCGTCGGCGTCGATCCACCCCCAGTGCATCGGGTAGGTGAACTCGTCGAGCACGTAGAAGCGGTAGGTCTCGGCCGCGAGGTCGCGCTTGACCTGCTCCCAGCCCTCCTTGGCCGCCTCCTCGCTGGTCATCTCCTGTTCGGCGGAGCGCTGGATCCAGGACCAGCCGGAGCCCATCTTGTGCCAGTCGACGGTGCCGCCCTCGCCGGAGGCGCCGAGCACGCGCAGCGCGTTCTCCTCGCCGACCTTCCACTTGGCGGACTTCACGAACTGGAACACCCCGACCGGCCAGCCCTGGTTCCAGGCCCGCAGCGCCATGCCGAAGGCGGCCGTGGACTTGCCCTTGCCGGGGCCGGTGTGCACGGCGGTGATCGGCTGCGTACGGCGCTGACGGGTCGTCAGGCCGTCGTCGGGAACGCTCTCGGGGACGCCCTTGGGCATGGGTCAGGCCGCCTTTCGCATGGTTGTCGCGAGGTTGTCGCGGACGGTCGAGGAACGGTTGTCCCCGCGGTTCTCGCGGACGAGCGAGGCCACGCCCTCGGCGCGCAGCTCGTCCAGGCTGACGGCGGTGCCGCCGAGCTGCCCGGCCAGGGTGCGGGCCAGGCCCAGCCGGACCGGGCCGGACTCGCAGTCCAGCACCACGTTCGCCGTGCCCTGCGCGGCGAACAGCGCGGCCGCGCGGTGGGAGCGGGCGAGCGCGTCGCGGCCACCGGTGGCCCGGCCGTCGGTCACCACGACCAGCAGCGGGCGGCGGCTCGGGTCGCGCAGCCGCTCGACCCGCAGCACCTCGTGGGCCCGCAGCAGCCCCTCGGCCAGCGGGGTCCGTCCGCCGGTGGGCAGCGACTCCAGCCGGGCCGCGCCGACCTCCACGGAGGAGGTGGGCGGCAGCGCCAGCTCGGCGCCGGCGCCGCGGAAAGTGATCATGCCGATCTTGTCGCGCCGCTGGTAGGCGTCCATCAGCAGTGACAGCACGGCGCCCTTGACGGCGGTCATCCGTTGCCGGGCGGCCATCGAGCCCGAGGCGTCGACCACGAACAGCACCAGGTTGGACTCCCGGCCCTGGCGCACCTGTTCGCGGAAGTCGTCCTTCCGCAGCACCAGCGCCCGGCCGCTGCGTCCGCGTGCCGCCTGGTGCGGCGCGGCGGCCTGCAGGGTCGCGGTCAGGTGCAGCCGGCCGAGCGCGCCCTGCGGGCGGCGGGCGCGGATGGTGTGCCCGCCGGTGGTCTCGGCGGGGGAGCGGCGGCCCTGGGCGCCGTGGCCGGTGCCGCGGACGGTGAACAGCTTGGTCCGGTACGGGTCCCCGGCCGCGGCCGGCGTCGACTCCCGTGCGGGGGCCGGGTGTTGGGTCGGGACCGGCGACTGTGGCTGGTCGTCCCCGCCGGTCGTGGACGCCTCCGGGGCGCCGCCGTCGGAGGGCTCGGGCGCCCCGCCGCCGTCCGGACCACCACCGTCCGGGCCGCCGCCGTCCGGGCCGCCCTCGGGGTCGGGGCCGTCGCCGTCCGGCCCCGGGCCGTCGCCCTCGGGCTCGGGGTCGTCCCCCTGGGCGTGCTCCTCCAGCGTCCGGTCCAGCTGCTCCTCGTCCAGCCCCGGCGCGTCGAAGGGGTTGCGGCGGCGCCGGTGCGGCAGCGCCAGCTGGGCGGCCTTGCGGACATCCTCCTCCAGCACCTCGGTGCGCCCGTCCCAGGCGGCGAGCGCGACGGCGGTGCGGGCCATCACGATGTCCGCGCGCAGGCCGTCCACCTCGAACGCGGCACACACGGCGGTGATCTGACGAAGCGCCACCTCGGTCAGCTCGACCTTGGGCAGCAACTCCCGTGCGGCGGTGATGCGTTCGGCGAGTGCCCGCTCCTCCTCGGCGAACCGCGCGGCGAAGCCGGCCGGGTCGGCGTCGTAGGCGAGCCGGCGGCGGACCACGTCGGCGCGCTCGGCCGGGTCCCGGGTGGCGGCGATCTCGACGGTCAGGCCGAACCGGTCGAGCAGCTGCGGCCGCAGCTCGCCCTCCTCCGGGTTCATCGTGCCGACCAGCAGGAACCGGGCCGCGTGCCGCACCGACACGCCCTCGCGCTCGACGTACGAGCGGCCCATCGCGGCGGCGTCCAGCAGCAGGTCCACCACGTGGTCCTGGAGCAGGTTCACCTCGTCGATGTAGAGCACGCCGCGGTGTGCCTTGGCGAGCAGCCCGGGCTCGTACGCCTTGACGCCCTCGGCCAGCGCGCGCTCCAGGTCGAGCGAGCCGACGATCCGGTCCTCGGCCACGCCGACCGGCAACTCGACCAGCTGGGACGGCCGTTCGTGGCTCCCGGCGGCGGAGTGCGGCCCGTCCGGGCACTGCGGGTCGGGCGCGGCCGGGTCGCAGGCGAAGCGGCAGCCGTCCACGGCGGCGATGGACGGCAGCAGGCCGGCCAGCGCGCGCACCATGGTCGACTTCGCGGTGCCCTTCTCGCCGCGGACCAGCACGCCACCCACGGCCGGGGAGACCGCGTTCAGCAGCAGCCCCAGCCGCAGGTCGGCCATGCCGACGATCGCGGTGAACGGATAGCGGACGTCAGTCATGCGTCACTCCCAGGTGCCCCGGGCGCCAGGAACGGCAGCGATCCGGCCGCCGGCACCCCGCCCTCGATCAGCTTCCACAGCGCGTCGGTGTCCGCGTGTTCCTCGATCAGGTCGCCCAGCCGGTCCAGCCGGGCCTCGCGCGCCTCGGCGAAGGAGGTGTCCGGCGCCGGGACGAACGCCCGGCCCGCCAACTCGGCGACCTCGCGCAGGAGTTCGCGACGGAAGTCGTCGTTCTCCAGCACGCCGTGCCAGGTCGTGCCCCAGACCGAGCCCACCCGGCAGCCGTCCAGACTCTGCCCTCGGCCATCGGAGACGAACGCCTGGCCCCCCTCCACGGCCACCACCCCGTGGTGGATCTCGTAGCCCTCGACCCGGTGCCCGAACGCCTCGCCGACCGGCCGCGCCAGCACCTTCTCGGCGCCGAACCGCACCTGCGTCGGCAGCAGGCCGAGCCCGTCGACGGCGCCCGCCTTGGACTCCACCTCGTCGACGATCCCGCGCGCCAGCATCTGGTAGCCGCCGCACACCCCGAGAACCGGCAGCCCGGCCGCCGCCCGCGCCTTCAGCGCCGGCTCCAGGCCGCGCTCGCGCAGCCAGGCGAGGTCCGCCACGGTGGCCCGGGTGCCGGGCAGCACCACCAGGTCGGCGTCGGCCAGCTCCTCGGGTCTGGTGGCCCAGCGCACCAGCACGCCCGGCTCCTGCGCCAGCGCGTCCAGGTCGGTGAAGTTGGACAGCCGGGGGAAGCGCACCACGGCCACCCGCAGCACGTCCGCCCCGAGCGGCCCGCGCCCGTCGACCCGGTCCACCACCGTCGACAGGTCCAGCGAGTCCTCGGCGTCCAGCCACAGTCCGGGCAGCATCGGCAGGGTGCCCAGCACCGGACGGCCGGTCAGCTCGTGCAGCATCTCCAGCCCGGGCGCCAGCAGCCGCGCGTCGCCGCGGAACTTGTTGACGAACCAGCCGGCCACGTGCCGCTGGTCCTCCGCCGACAGCAGCGCCAGCGTCCCGTACATCGCCGCGAACACGCCGCCGCGGTCGATGTCCCCGACCACCACCACCGGCAGCCCGGCGGCCGTGGCCAGGCCCATGTTGGCGATGTCGCGGTCGCGCAGGTTGATCTCGGCGGGCGAGCCGGCGCCCTCGCAGACGACCACGTCGTAGCGGCGGCGCAGGTCGGCCAGGCACTCCAGGGCGCGCTCCAGCAGGACGGGCTTGCGCTCGCGGTAGTCCAGCGCACCCACCTCGGCGACCGGCCTGCCCAGCAGCACCACCTGGCTGCGGCCGTCCGCGCCGGGCTTCAGCAGCACCGGGTTCATCGCCGCCTCCGGCTCCACCCGGGCGGCCTGCGCCTGCATCGCCTGGGCCCGCCCGATCTCGGCGCCGTCGGCGGTGACGAAGGAGTTCAACGACATGTTCTGGGCCTTGTACGGCGCGACCCGCACACCCTGGCGGGCCAGCCAGCGGCAGATGCCGGCCGTCACCACGCTCTTGCCCGCGTCCGAGGTCGTCCCGGCGACCAGCAGCGCGTTGCTCATGCCCCACCCCTCCTCTTACCGAACGCCCTGATCACGAGATGCCCCGCGACCGTCGTACCCAGTGCCAGCGCGCCCACCCGCCGGGAGAGCGCGCAGGCCCGCTCGATGTCGTCCGCCGTCACCGGCCGCAGCTCCGCGCCCAGCACCGGACGGTGCTCCACGCGCTCGCCGTACCGCAGTGTGCCGCCCAGCCGCACGCCCACCGCCCCGGCGAACGCCGACTCCGCCTGGCCCGCGTTCGGGCTCGGGTGCGAGGAGCCGTCGCGCCGCCAGACCCGCCAGGCCGTCCGGGGCTGCGGGGCGGCGGCCACCGTCAGCAGTGCGGTCAGCCGGGCGCCCGGCCAGCCCGCCACGTCGTCCAGCCGGGCCGAGGCCCAGCCGAACCGGGCGTAGCGCGGCGAACGGTGTCCCACCATGGCGTCCAGGGTGTTCACCGCACGGAACGCCAGCAGCCCGGGCGTGCCCGCCAGGGCACCCCAGGCCAGCGCGTTCACCACGGCGTCGGCGGTGTTCTCGGCCACCGACTCGACCACCGCGCGGGCGATCTGCTGCCCGTCCAGCGCGCTCGGATCCCGCCCGCACAGGTGCGGCAGCCGCTCCCGCGCGGCCCGCAGGTCGCCGTCCTTCAGCGAGCGGCCGATGGCGCGGGCCTCCCGGGTGAGCGAGGTGCCGCCGAGGACCGTCCAGGTCGCGGCCGCCGCCAGCGCCGCCCGGCTCAGCGGGCGCCGGCCCACCGTACGGTCCAGGGCGAGCGCGCCCGCCGCGACCGCGCCCACGCACAGCGCCGTGTACCCGGCCCCGGCCGTACGGTCGTCGCGCCACAGGCGCCGCTCCAGCCGGGTCGCCGCGCTGCCGAAGACGGCCACCGGGTGGCCCCGGCGCGGGTCGGCGAAGCGGGCGTCGGCGGCGTAGCCCGCGACGGCGCCCAGTGCGAACGTGGCGGCGCGGGCCAGGGGGCGTCCGGTCGCAGGACGGACGGTCACAGGACGAACGCCGGAAGGGGGCTGATCGGAAGACAACTCATCGGGAGACAGCTCGGCGGAAGGCCGCTCGGAGTCCGGTGGGGCGGGGCAGCCTGCATCGCGTGCGTGTCCTCACTCAGGGTCCGCGCCCTGGATCGACGTAGCGGGGGCGAGAGTCTCCTGGCTTCCGGGTCGGACACACCCCCGGGGCCTTCCAGCGGCTTCTGACGGCCCGCCGTGGCGATCATTCCGAGCGTGCTCCCCGGTGACAGTGGCGGGACCGCGCCGGACTCGCACCGGCTTCCTCTCCATGCCTCCGATTGGCCCCAGGATCCCATCACGCGGCCGAACCGGGAGTCAACCGAGGTCACGGAGGGGTTGGTCACACCGGGCACCGCCCCGACGCGCTGTGGGATCGCCCAGCGGAGCACCGCCCCCGGACCGGCCGCTTCGTGGGTTCGGTCGCTGGGGCGCACCGCGGTCCGCGCCTACCGTTCGGTGGCATGCGTCGCAGAAAGACCCCCACTGTCCCGCCTCCGGTGCCGTTCTCCCCCGCGGCCGCCCGCGCCCACCGGGCCGGCCTCGGCCTGACCCCCGAGCAGGTCGCGGAGGGCATGGCCGCGCACGGCGTCCGGCTGCTGCCCGCCCACGTCCTCGCCTGGGAGGCCGGCGAGCTGCGCCCCAGCGAACCGGAGTTCATCGCCCTCGCCCGCGCCCTCTGGTGCCCCGCCGCCCAGCTGATGGACACCCGCCCGGTACGGCTGCGCGACCACCGCGTCGCCCGTGAACTCGGCCAGGCCGCCGTCGCCGACCGCACCGGCACCGTCCTCGCCACCTACCGGCAGGCCGAACTGACCGGCCAATGGGACGGCGACGAGGAACAGACCCGCGCCCTCGCCGAGGTCCTCGACCTGACCCTGCCCGAGCTCGTGGAGGCCACCGGCCGCCGGGAGGCCCTCGGCCAGCTCCTCCGCCAGTGCGTCGCGGGCCGCTGGCAACCCCACCTCCGTGCCCTCGCCCGCATCGTCCCGGCCCCCGCCGACACCCTCGCCGCCGCTCTCACCGTCCTCCACCAGGAACACCACGTCCCCACCCACTGGGGCGCCACCACCCGCGCCGCCCCACCCCCCACCACCGACTCCCTCACCCCCCGCTTCTGGCACCTCCTCGACGCCGCCACGGACTGACCCCGCGCCCCGACGCCGGACCCCGTCCCCGCGCCCCGACCCCGCGCCGAGTGACCCGGACGGCCCAGCCCGGTGGCCGGGCGGCCGGGGCGCCGGTGGACTGGTGCACGAACACCGTCCGGTCCGTGACCAACAGAGCGGGGATCGATATGCGCTGGGGAACCGCCGCCGTCGTGGCGGCCGCCGCCGTCGGAGCCGGGGCCGTCGTCCTGGTGATCGGCCGCCGGGCCTCCGAGCGGATGGTCCGCCCGGTCACGGCCGTGCAGGAGTCCGGGCCGGTCCTGGTCCGCGGCCTCGGCGTCGGGCGGATCACCTTCAGCCGCAGCCCCGAGAGCCTGCGTCCCGGCCGCTGGGCGGTCGAGTGGGACGACGGCGGCCACGCGGTCGTCGAGGAGGTCCTGCACAGCGACGAGGAGGGCGTCACCCGTCGGCTGGTCCGCGCCGACCGGGGCACCCTCGTCCCCAGCGCCGAGGTCCGCTTCACCCCGCGCGTCCACGTCGGCGACCCCACCCGGGCGCTCGGCCTCGCCTACACCGAGACCGCGGTCGACGGCGAACTCGGCGCCCTCCCCGCCTGGTACCTCGACGGCAAGCGCGGCACGTGGGTGATCCTCGTCCACGGCCCCGAGGCCGACCGCCAGCAGACCCTTCCGGTCCTGCCCGTCCTCGACCGTCTCGGCCTGCCCGCCCTCGCCGTCACCTACCGCGGCGACGAGGGCGCCCCGGCCTCCCCGGACGGGTACAGCCACTTCGGCGAGACCGAGTGGCGTGACGTCGAGGCGGCGGTACGGCTGGCGCTCGCCCACGGCGCGGGTCGGGTGATCCTCTACGGCTGGTCGGTCGGCGCCACGATGGTCCTGCAGACGGCGGCCCGCTCCGCCTGGGCGTACGCCGTCAGCGGCCTGATCCTCGACTCGCCGGTCCTCGACCTGCCGGCCACCGCCCGCGGCGACGCCGAACGGCTGGGCGTCCGGGGTGCGGCCGTCGAACTCGGCGCCCTCGCCGCCCAGGGCCGCACCGGCGTCGACCTCGCCGACTTCTCCCGCATCGCCGAGGGAGCCGACCTGCGCGTCCCGACCCTCCTCCTGCACAGTCCGGCCGACCGGGTCTCCCCGTTCCGCAGTGCCGAGCGCCTCGCCGCCGCCCGCCCCGACGTGGTCGGCCTCCAGCCCTTCCCCGGCGCCGACCACGGCACCCTCTGGAACTCCGCCCCCGACCACTACACCGAACTCCTCCGTCGCTGGCTCACCCCGCTCCTCTGACCGGGAGCCACCGTCCGTGCGGAGCGCGGGAAGTCGGACCCGCCGACTTCTCGTGCTCCAAGATCGGCCCGTCCCGCGCGCCCATCCGTCCGGATCCGGGCTCGACAGCCCTGCCGCCCGCCGACGGCTTCGGCGCGGCCCGCAGCGGTCGCCGCGCCGTGAGGGGCACATTTTTGGCCCCGCACACCACCCTCCCCCTCACGTTCCGTGACCGCTCGAACGGCCGCAGCAACCGTCGCGACTGACCTGGCATGAGCAGGCCACACGTTTCCGGCCAGGCGGTTTGCCTCTGTTGCCCGATCTTGCGGAGGTGTCGCCACCGGGCGCCCGGTCGTACGGACAACCGGATGTGACAGAAGGCCGGTACAAGGGGAAGACTGCTCGACGTGACGTCTCGGAACCCGCGCGACCGTGATGCCCCGCTCCCGCCTCCGATCGGTACCGGTGCGACGGTGACCCGTCTCCCCGGTACGGCCCACCGGCCAGCCGGTGGCAGGCCGAGCGGGGCGGTTGTACCCCGTAACGGCGTACCCCGGCGACGGGGACCCGCGCCGGCGCCCGGACGGGGCCGGGTTCCCGTGCCGGAGGGCTTTCCGGCGCCGGCCGAGCTGGCGCCGCTGGCCCGCCGGATGCTGGTGGACGCCGTCCGGATCGCCCGCTGGGCCGGGGAGCTGCCGGAGATCGACAAGCGTGGCGAGCTGCTCCCGGAGGACGCCCGTGCGGCGGGCCGGGCGCTGGCCATGACGGTCGGTGCCGCCGCCAAGGCCTGGGGGCAGGCGCTCCTGGTGGGCCTGGTGGAGGCCCGGGACACCGGGGCCGGTCCGGGCTGGCGCCTGCACGCCTGGGAGCACGACGACGAGGCCGTGGTGCGCGGCTGGTCGGCGCTGTTCGACGCCTGGACCCTGCTCGCCCCGGTGCCGCCCGCCGCGCTGCGCGGGGTGTTCGCCGTACTGGCCGGGCAGGCCGTGGACCAGGCTCCGCAGCTGCTCTCCTTCCTGCACCTGGTGGACGGTCCGGTGGCCGAGAGCGAGCTGCTGGAGCTGCTGCGCCGTGGCCTGGACGAGCGCCGGGTCGGCGGGGCCGGCGGTCCGGGCCTGTCGCCCGTGCCGCACGCGGCCTCCGCGGTGTCCGCGGTCCGCGGCACCTGCCGGGAGCCGCAGATCGACACCCCGGCCTCGCCCTCGGACGTGGCCGCCGTCCTGGACTGGATGCTGGACGGCCTGGCGGCCGTCGGCGCCCTGACGCGCAGGAACGAGGCCGCCGAGCTGTCGCCGCTCGGCCACTGGGCGGTGCGGGCGAAGCTGGAGGAGATCTGCACGGTCGCGCAGACCGCGGCCGGGCACATCGAGCAGAGCGCTTTCGAGCTGCTGAACGCCTGTGCGGACTACTCGCCGGGCCCGGCCCGCGCCGAGTACCGCGCCTGGGTGGCGGCCCGTCCGGCGGACCGGGCGGTGGCCGAGCTGCTGGAGGCGGCACGGGGCGACGACGCGCTGGTGCGCGGGCTGGCATTCGAGGCGCTGCGGGTGGCCGGAGGGCCGGCCGAGCAGGCGGTGCGGGCGGCGGTGGACGCGCCGGTGCTGCGCCCGTACGCGCTGCTGTGGCTGGCGGAGCGCGCGGACGAGGGGGTTTCCCCGGCGGACGTGCTGGGCGCGGACGACGCGGCCTGGCTCTGGGTGGACACGGCGGCGGCGGTGCTCGACCACGGCGAGACGGAGCTGCTGGTGGGCCATGTCGAGGGTGCCTCGGCGGGCGACCCGGTGCGGCTGTTCGCCCGGGCCCGGCAGTCCGGGCACCCGAGGGCGGCCTCGGTGCTGACGGCGGTCTCGGGCGTGCACCCGGACCCGGGGGTGGCGCGGGCGGCCCGCCGTTCGGCCTTCAGCGTCCACACCGGCGGGGCGTAGCCACCGCGGGCTCGCTGGAACGGAGCACGGCGAAGGGCCCGGAACCGATCGGTTCCGGGCCCTTCCGCGTGGGTCGAACGAGCGGCCTCAGCCGAGCCGCGACTCCGCCCGCCGGGCGCGGACGTCGCCGACCTTCTGCCCCACCTTGCGGCGGATGACCAGCAGCGGCGCCATCGCGGCGAGCGTGATCTGGGCGAACGCGCCGACGTGCATCAGCGCGTCGCCGCCGGGCAGGCCGGTGGCCCAGGCGGCCAGGCAGCCGATGGAGACCACGATCCAGCAGAGCGTGGCGGTGGCCAGCAGCCCCTGCGGCTTCGGGTACTCGATCCGGCTGACCATCAGGTACGCGGCGCCGAAGATGGCGAGCAGGCCGGGCAGGAACGGCGGGTCGAGCAGCACGATGGCGATGACCGTCATCGCGCCCATCGGGCAGGGCATGCCCTGGAACACCCCGGGCCGCATCTTGACGGCCGAGAAGCGGGCCAGCCGCAGGACGACCGCGAGCAGCACGGTGATCGCGATGAGCGCCGAGAGCTTGCTGTTGGAGCCCTGGGAGACCATGCCCCAGACCGCGACGAAGTAGGCCGGCGCGATGCCGAAGCTGATCAGGTCCGCCAGGTTGTCCAGTTCCGCTCCGAGGGCGGAGGAGCGCAGCTTGCGCGCCACCAGGCCGTCGAAGAGGTCGCACATGGAGCCGATCAGCAGCAGCGTGACCGCGGTGGCGGCGCTGTGCCGGTCCGGAGCGGCGTCCGGGTTGGTGATGTGCGGGACGAGGACCCCGGTGGTGATCGAGTAGATCGCCAGGAAGCCGCAGACGGCGTTCCCCAGGGTCAGGAAGTCGGCGGTGGACAGGTGCTGGGGAGAGCGCGGGGCGCGCAGCTCGCGGTCGCGCGCCCAGCGGCGGCGGCGCA
Organism: Kitasatospora sp. NPDC034035; assembly: GCF_055575755.1. Taxonomy (NCBI): domain Bacteria; kingdom Bacillati; phylum Actinomycetota; class Actinomycetes; order Kitasatosporales; family Streptomycetaceae; genus Kitasatospora; species Kitasatospora sp. NPDC034035. The sequence continues at coordinate 149,252 of NZ_JBVISA010000015.1, forward strand.
GGGCCGTCTCCTCGTCGTCCAGGCCGACGATTGTCTCAGGATCAGTCACGGTCAAGGCGCGTCACCCCGGCTGTGGTCTTCTGGCCGACCTCGACGCCGACCTCGACGCCGGCCGGCAGGTAGGTGTCGACCCGGGACCCGAACCGGATCAGGCCGATCCGGTCGCCCTGCTCGACCTTGGTTCCGGCGGCCACGTACGGCACGATGCGGCGGGCCACGGCCCCCGCGATCTGGACCATCTCGATGTCGCCGAGCTCGGTGTCGAAGTGCCAGACGACCCGCTCGTTCTGGTCGCTGTCCTTGTTGAACGCGGGGACGAAGCCGCCCGCGACGTGCTCGACCGACGTCACCGTGCCCGGCAGGGGCGCGCGGTTGACGTGGACGTTGAGCGGGCTCATGAAGATCGCGACCCGGGTGCGGCCGTCCGGCCAGGCGTCGATGCTCTGCACCACGCCGTCGGCGGGGGAGATCACTCTGCCCGTGGCGATCTCACGCTCGGGGTCGCGGAAGAACCACAGCATGCCCGCGCTGAGCGCACAGGCGGGTACCGCCGCCAGGGCCCACTTGCCGCTGCGCCGGGTGAGGGCGGTGGTCACGGCGGCCGTGGCGAGGGTGGGGACGAACCAGGGGGTGGCTCCGCGCGCGATGGTCACGCGGGGTCGCCGACCGGCCGCCGGGGCTGCGAGGGCATCGCGGTCCGTGACGGAAGTGCGAGGGGACGGGCTGATGGGCATCGAAGACCTTTGTCGCGGGGGATCATGGCCGCTGGACGGGGGCCACCGCGGGATCGGTAATAGAAGGGACGGCTTGCTGTCCCGGTGGATGCTATCGGGAGCACACGGTGGGTGGGCAACCCGCCTGCTCGTTCATGTGTCCGGTGGGAGCGCGTGTGCGCGTCCCACCTCTACGACCGTAGCTCGCCCCGGTCCGGTTCCCAAGGGACCTGACAGAGCTGGTGAGACTTGTCTCAAGAGGTGCCCCGGCGGAACCCGGTGGGGGAAACGGCCGTAGTGGCCGCAAGAAGGTGTGCGGAAGCGGCCGCCGGGCGTGTTGTCGCAGCTGTACGCCCTGCGGCCGCTTCCGGAGGGCCGTGCCGGACCCAGGCGGACCAGGCCGGGTCCGTGACGGGGCACGGCGCTCCGCCGGGACGGACCCGCACGCCCGTCGACCGGCGGTTCGAGGGGGCCGCCCGCGACGTGGTCCGTCGGCGGGCGGCCCGGGGATCACTCGGCGATCCGGTACTCCTCCAGGAGCCGGCGTCCGACGATCATCTTCTGGATCTCCGCAGTACCTTCACCGATGAGCAGCATCGGGGCCTCGCGGTAGAGGCGCTCGATCTCGTACTCCTTGGAGAATCCGTAGCCGCCGTGGATGCGGAAGGCGTCCTCGACGACCTCCTTGCAGTACTCGGAGGCGAGGTACTTGGCCATGCCGGCCTCGAGGTCGTTGCGCTCGCCGCTGTCCTTCTTGCGGGCGGCCATGACCATCATCTGGTGGGCGGCCTCGACCTTGGTGGCCATCTCGGCGAGCTTGAACTGGATGGCCTGGTGCTCGGCGATCTTCTTGCCGAAGGTGGAGCGCTGCTGGGCGTAGGAGATGCCCAGCTCGAAGGCGCGGCGGGCGACGCCGCAGCCGCGGGCGGCGACGTTGACGCGGCCGACCTCGACGCCGTCCATCATCTGGTAGAAGCCGCGGCCCGGGACGCCGCCGAGGACGCGGTCGGCCGGGATCCGGACGTCCTGCAGCACCAGCTCGGTGGTGTCGACGCCCTTGTAGCCCATCTTCTCGATCTTGCCGGGCACGGTCAGGCCGGGAACCGAGGGGTTCGGGCCGAAACCGGCCTCCTTCTCGATGAGGAAGGTGGTCATGTTCTTGTACGGGCTGCTGCCGCCCTCGTCGGTCTTGCAGAGGACCGCGACGAGGGTGGAGGTGCCGCCGTTGGTGAGCCACATCTTCTGGCCGTTGAGGACGTAGAACTCCCCGTCCTTGACGCCCTTGGTGGAGATGGCCGAAACATCGGAGCCGAGGCCGGGCTCGGACATCGAGAAGGCGCCGCGGATTTCGCCGGCGGCCATCTTCGGCAGGAAGTAGTCCTTCTGTTCCTGGGTGCCGTGGGCGTTGATCATGTGCGCCACGATGAAGTGGGTGTTGACGATGCCGGAGACCGACATCCAGCCGCGGGCGATCTCCTCGACCACCAGGGCGTAGGTGAGCAGCGACTCGCCGAGGCCGCCGAACTCCTCGGGGATGGTGAGCCCGAAGAGGCCGAGCTGCTTCATGCCCTCGACGATGGCGGTCGGGTACTCGTCCTTGTGCTCCAGCTCGGTCGCGACCGGAATGATCTCCTTGTCGACGAAATCCCGCACGGTGGCGAGGATGTCCCGCTGGATCTCGGTGAGGCCGTCGGTCTGTGCGAGGCGTCCCATCGTGCGGCTCCGGAAAGGTCTAAGAGGGCGGGGGGGGGGATTGCGGGGGCCCTGCCGGCGTGGCAGCAGGGCCCCCGTTACCGGGTGGGGGTCGGCCGATGACGGCGGCCTGCCCGTCCGGGGTCTCCAGGGGAGAGGGGAGTCAGGAGAGCGGGGTCGGGCGGCCGGGCTGCTCGCCGCCCCGCTCCTTGATGTACGTCTCGGTCGGCACCATCACCTTGCGGCGGAAGATGCAGACGACCGTGCCGTCCTGCTTGTACCCCTTGGTCTCGACGTAGACGATGCCGCGGTCGTCCTTGGACTTGGACGGCCACTTGTCGAGCACGGTGGTCTCGCCGTAGATGGTGTCGCCGTGGAAGGTCGGCGCGATGTGGCGCAGCGACTCGATCTCCAGGTTGGCGATCGCCTTGCCGGAGACGTCCGGGACGGACATGCCGAGCAGCAGCGAGTAGACGTAGTTGCCCACGACGACGTTCTTGCCGAAGTCCGTCGTCTTCTCCGCATAGTTGGTGTCCATGTGGAGGGGGTGGTGGTTCATGGTGAGCAGGCAGAAGAGGTGGTCGTCGTACTCGGTGACCGTCTTGCCGGGCCAGTGCTTGTAGACCGCGCCGACCTCGAACTCCTCGTAGGTGCGTCCGAACTGCATGGCTCAGGCCTCCGGGATCTCGAACTTGGTGGTGCGCTCCATGCCCGCGGCCCGGCCCTTGCCGGAGATGACCAGGGCCATCTTGCGGCTGGCCTCGTCGATCATCTCGTCGCCGAGCATCGCGGAGCCCTTGGCGCCACCCGCCTCGGAGGTGCAGTAGTCGTAGGCGTCGAGGATCAGCTCGGCGTGGTCGTAGTCCTCCTGCGAGGGCGAGTAGATCTCGTTCGCGGCGGCGACCTGGTCCGGGTGGAGCACCCACTTGCCGTCGAAGCCGAGGGCGGCGGAGCGGCCGGCGACCTCGCGGTAGCCCTCCTGGTTGCGGATCTGCAGGTACGGGCCGTCGATCGCCTGCAGGTCGTTGGCGCGGGCGGCCATCAGGATGCGCATCAGGATGTAGTGGTAGGCGTCGGCCGGGTAGCCGGGCGGCTGCTGGCCGACGACCAGGGACTTCATGTTGATGGAGGCCATGAAGTCGGCGGGGCCGAAGATGATGGTCTCCAGCCGGGGCGAGGCCTCGGCGATGGCGTCGACGTTGATCAGGCCCTTGGCGTTCTCGATCTGCGCCTCGATGCCGATCTTGCCGACCTCGAAGCCCATGGTCTTCTCGATCTGGGTGAGCAGGAGGTCGAGGGCCTTGACCTGCTCGGCGTCCTGGACCTTGGGCAGCATGATGCAGTCGAGGTTGGGGCCGGCGCCCTCGACGACGGTGATCACGTCGCGGTAGGTCCAGTGCGTCGTCCAGTCGTTGACCCGGACGACCTTGGTCTTGTTTCCCCAGTCGCCGTTGTTCAGGGCGTCGACGATGGTGTGGCGGGCGCTCTCCTTGACCAGCGGGGCGCAGGCGTCCTCGAGGTCGAGGAAGACCTGGTCGGCCGGGAGGCCCTGGGCCTTCTCCAGGAAGCGCGGGTTGCTGCCCGGTACGGCGAGGCAGGAGCGGCGCGGGCGCAGGCGGTTCACGTTCGTCATGAGGGTGGGTCTGTTCCTTCCCAGTGGTCAGCTGGTCAGCTGGTCAGTTCGTGGCCGAGGTCGGTGCGGGCGTCCACGGCTGGAGCTTGTTGGCGAGCCGGATCTCGTCCACGATCCGGCCGATGATGGTCGTGATGCCGAAGTCCTTCGGGGTGAACACGGCGGCGACGCCGGCGGCCTTGAGAGCCTCGCCGTCCGCTGCCGGGATGATGCCACCCACGATCACCGGGACATCCTGCACCCCGGCGCGGTTCAGGCGCTTCAGGACGTCGGGCACCAGCTCGCAGTGCGCGCCGGAGAGGATCGACAGGCCCACGCAGTGGACGTCCTCCGCGACGGCGGCGGAGACGATCTGCTCCGGGGTCAGCCGGATGCCCTGGTAGACCACCTCGAACCCGGCGTCGCGGGCCCGGACGGCGATCTGCTCGGCGCCGTTGGAGTGCCCGTCCAGGCCGGGCTTGCCGACCAGCAGGCGCAGCTTGCCGGCGCCCAGTTCCGCGGCGGTCGCGGCGACCGCGGCGCGGACCTGCTCCAGCTCCCCGCCGGGCTCGGCGGCGACCGCGACGGGCGCGCCGCCGACGCCGGTGGGGGCGCGGTACTCGCCGAAGACCTCGCGCAGGGCGAAGGACCACTCGCCGGTGGTGACGCCGGCCCGGGCGCAGGCGAGCGTGGCCGGCATCAGGTTGGCCTCGGTGGCGGCGACGGCCTTGAGCTCGGCCAGCGACTCCTGGACGGCGACCTCGTCGCGCTGTCCGCGCCAGGCCTCCAGGGCGGCGAGCACGGACTGCTCGGAGGCCGGGTCGACGACCATGATCGCGGTGTCGAGGTCGGCGGTGAGCGGGCTCGGCTCGGTGGTGTCGAAGCAGTTGACCCCGATGATCTTGTCCTCGCCGGACTCGATCCGGGCCCGGCGGGCGGCGTGCGAGGCGACCAGGTTGGACTTCAGGTAGCCGGACTCCACAGCCGGGATGATGCCTCGGTTGCCGGCCTTGACGCCCATCTCCAGCACCTTGGCGATCTCGGCCTCCGCGCCGGCCAGCAGCTCGGCGGTCTTGGTCTCGATCACCTCGGAGCCGTTGAAGATGTCGCCGTACTCCAGCAGGTCCGACTCGTACGCCAGCACCTGCTGGATCCGCAGCGACCACTGCTGGTCCCACGGGCGGGGCAGGCCGAGCGCCTCGTTCCAGGCGGGCAGCTGGACGGCCCGGGCGCGGGCGTCCTTGGAGAGGGTGACGGCCAGCATCTCCAGGACGATCCGCTGGACGTTGTTCTCCGGCTGGGCCTCGGTCAGGCCGAGGGAGTTGACCTGGACGCCGTAGCGGAAGCGGCGCTGCTTGGGGTCCGTCACGCCGTAGCGCTCCAGGGTGACCTTCTCCCACAGCCGGGCGAAGGCGCGCATCTTGCACATCTCCTCGACGAAGCGCACGCCGGCGTTCACGAAGAAGGAGATCCGGGCGACCACGTCGCCCATCCGCTCGGCGGGCACCTGGCCGGAGTCGCGGACGGCGTCGAGCACCGAGATGGCGGTGCACATCGCGTACGCGATCTCCTGGACGGGCGTGGCCCCGGCCTCCTGCAGGTGGTAGCTGCAGATGTTGATCGGGTTCCACTTGGGGATGTTGCCGACCGTGTAGGCGATCATGTCGGTGATCAGCCGCACCGACGGGCCGGGCGGGAAGACGTGCGTCCCGCGCGACAGGTACTCCTTGACGATGTCGTTCTGGGTGGTGCCGGTGAGCTTGGCGATGTCGGCGCCCTGCTCCTCGGCGACCACCTGGTAGAGCGCCAGCAGCCACATCGCGGTGGCGTTGATCGTCATGGAGGTGTTGGTCTGCTCGAGCGGGATGCCGTCGAACAGGGCGCGCATGTCGCCGACGTGGCCGACCGGGACGCCGACCCGGCCCACCTCGCCGCGGGCGAGGATGTGGTCGGAGTCGTAGCCGGTCTGGGTCGGCAGGTCGAAGGCGACGGACAGGCCGGTCTGGCCCTTCGCCAGGTTCCGCCGGTAGAGCGCGTTGGAGTCGCTCGCGGTGGAGTGGCCGGCGTAGGTACGCATCAGCCAGGGCCGGTCCCGCTTCTGGGGTTCGGTCATCGGATCGGTCTCACACGTTCCGGAAGCGGTTGATGGCGGGCAGGTGCTTCTCGCGGAGCTCCCGGTCGCGCACGCCGAGGCCCTCCTCGGGGGCCAGGCAGAGCACGCCGACCTTGCCCTGGTGCTTGTTGTGGTGCACGTCGAGGGCGGCCTGGCCGGTCTCCTCCAGGGAGTAGACCTTGGACAGGGTCGGGTGGATCTTGCCCTTGGCGACCAGGCGGTTGGCCTCGAAGGCCTCGCGGTAGTTCGCGAAGTGCGAGCCGACGATGCGCTTGAGCGACATCCACAGGTAGCGGTTGTCGTACTGGTGCATGTAACCGGAGGTGGAGGCGCAGGTGACGATGGTGCCGCCCTTGCGGGTGACGTACACCGAGGCGCCGAAGGTCTCGCGGCCCGGGTGCTCGAAGACGATGTCGACGTCCTCGCCGCCGGTGAACTCGCGGATCTTGGAGCCCAGGCGCTTCCACTCGCGCGGGTCCTGGTTGTTCTCGTCCTTCCAGAACCGGTAGCCCTCGGCGGAGCGGTCGATGATCGCCTCGGCGCCCATGGCGCGGCAGATGTCCGCCTTGGCCTCGCTGGAGACCACGCAGATCGGGGTGGCGCCGCCGGCCAGCGCGTACTGGGTGGCGTACGAGCCGAGGCCGCCGCTGGCGCCCCAGATCAGCACGTTGTCGCCCTGCTTCATGCCGGCACCGTTGCGCGAGACCAGCTGGCGGTAGGCGGTGGAGTTGACCAGGCCGGGGGAGGCGGCCTCCTCCCAGGTGAGGTGCTTCGGCTTGGGCAGCAGCTGGTTGGTCTTCACCAGCGCGACCTGGGCCAGGCCGCCGAAGTTGGTCTCGAAGCCCCAGATGCGCTGCTCCGGGTCCATCATCGTGTCGTTGTGGCCGTCCGGGGACTCCAGTTCGACCGAGAGGCAGTGCGCGACGACCTCGTCGCCGGGCTTCCAGGCGTTGACCCCGGCGCCGGTGCGCAGCACGACGCCCGCGAGGTCGGAACCGAGGACGTGGTACGGCAGGTCGTGGCGCTTGGTGAGCGGGGACAGCCGGCCGTAGCGCTCCAGGAAGCCGAAGGTGGAGACCGGCTCGAAGATCGAGCTCCAGACGGTGTTGTAGTTCACCGAGCTGGCCATGACGGCGACCAGGGCCTCGCCCGGGCCCAGCTCGGGCAGGGCGACCTCGTCGAGGTGAAGGGACTTGCGAGGGTCCTTGTCGCGGCTGTCGAGGCCGGCGAACATCTGCTCCTCGTCCTTGTGGAGCGTCACCGCTCGGTAGGACTCGGGGAGCTTGATCGCTGCGAAGTCCGCCGACGTGCTGTCGGTGCTGAGGATCGCGTCGAGGATTTCCTGCATGGCTGCCTCCGAAGGCGTACCTGTGTGAGGGTCACAGGGCGTCTGGGGGAACCGGGAGCGGACACCGGCTTCGCTGAGTTGGGTGGTGGGCGGGTCAGGCTGGGCGCCCGGTGTGGACCGGGCCGGGCTGGCACTGCTCCCGGGGTGTGGGAACACCGGACGACGGCGCGCCGAGGTGGGGAGCCGCGGCGCCGCGACTGGTGAGTAACAAGGTAGTGGCACCCTGTGCCACTCGTAAAGACACCGGGTGCCAGGAATTCCCGAGGCTCGGAACGGGCCGAAACGGCGCGTGACGCGCGTTGCGCGGGTAGCCGAAAGGCCCGCGCCGATTCGTCGGCGCGGGCCTTCGATGCTGCTCTGACCTGCGAAAATGCCGGGCTTACGACTCCCGGGCGCCGCTCAGTGCGGCCCGGATGCTGTCCACCACGACATCCAGCGGGGCATCCGTCCGGGCGACTGTGATGAGCACCTCACCCCCGGGGCTGGCACTCAGTACGCTCTCCGCCACGATGTCACCGGGTGCCCCACTGGCACCGGGTGCCACCAGGGATCCCCGGCGTCTGGCCCCCGGGGCACTGGCCGCCCAGAAGGTCCGCCGGATCACCTCGAAGGAGTGGTCCAGCTGCGCCTCCACGTCCCCCCGGCCGCCGGCCCGCAGCCAGCGCCGCAGCACGTGGTTGTGCGCCGCGACGACCGCCGCCGCCGACACCTCGGCCAGCATCGAGTCGTCCTCGCCGCCGCGCTGCCAGCCGGACGGGATGGACTCGCTGGTGTCGAACCGGCCCAGCAGGTACCGGGTGAACAGCCGCTCGTAGCGGGCCACCACGGCGATCTCCCGCTCGCGCAGCGCCGGGACCTGACGGATCAGCTGGTACCGCGCGACCGACACCCCCGGGGTGGAGGCGTACATCCGCAGCACCTCCTTGATGCCGCGGCAGACCACGTCCAGCGGGTGCTCCTCCGGCTCGGCGCTGGCGAGCAGGTCGGCCACCCGCACGAGGGTGTCGTCGTGGTCCGGGAAGATCGCCTCCTCCTTCGACCGGAAGTACCGGAAGAAGGTGCGCCGGGCCACCCCGGCGGCGGCCGCGATCTGGTCGACCGTGGTCTCCTCGTAACCCTGCGAGGCGAACAGCTCCATCGCGGCCGTGGCCAGGTCCTGACGCATCTGCTGACGCTGCGCCGCCGCCCGGCGGCTGCCCGGCCCGGCCTCCGGCCCGGTGCCCCCGGTCGAGGGGGCCGTCCGGTCGGCGCCGTGCGAACCGGCGGGGTGCTGCGGGGAGGCTGACTGAACCCGATCCATGTCCGGAACGCTACACGGCCCCGCGGGCGCGGCCGCGGGCCTTCCCCGGCGCACCGGGGCGACCGGGCCGGCCACGGCCGGCCGTGGCCAGCGCGCGGACACCGTCCCCGGGCTCCAGCCGGGCCGCGCGGCGGGCGCCGCCCCGTACGGGTCGCCGCCCCCCGGCTGCGGCGTGGTCACCGGCGCGCGTGGTCGCGGAAGCCGCGGCCGGTCTTGCGGCCCAGGCAGCCCGCCGCGACCAGGTGCTCCAGCAGCGGCGCGGCGGCCAGGCCGGGCTCGCGGAACTCCTGGTGCAGCACCTGCTCGATGGTCAGCGAGACGTCCAGGCCGACCACGTCCAGCAGCTCGAACGGGCCCATCGGGTAGCCGCAGCCGAGCTTCATCGCGGTGTCGATGTCGTCCACCGTCGCGTAGTGCTCCTGCAGCATCCGCACCGCGTCGTTCAGGTAGGGGAAGAGCAGCGCGTTGACGATGAAGCCGGCCCGGTCGCCGCACTCCACCGGGTGCTTGCGGACCTTGGCGGTCAGCTCCAGCACGGTCGCGGTGACGTCCGGCGCGGTCAGCACGGTGGAGACCACCTCGACCAGCTTCATGGCCGGCGCCGGGTTGAAGAAGTGCATGCCGATCACGTCCTGCGGCCGCGAGGTGGCGGTCGCGCAGCTGATCACCGGCAGCGAGGAGGTGGTGGTGGCGAGCACCGCACCCGGCTTGACGATCTTGTCCAGGGTGGCGAACAGCTCCCGCTTGACCTCCAGGTCCTCGGCCACCGCCTCGACCACCAGGTCGACGTCGGCCAGCTCGGCGTACCGGCCGACCGGGGTGACCAGCGCCAGCGCGGCGTCCCGCTGCTCGGCGGACATCCGGCCCTTGGCGACCGAGCGCTCCAGGGACTTGGCCAGCTGCGCCTTGGCCCGGTCGGCCTTCTCCTGGCTGCGGGCGGCCAGCAGCACCGGGTGTCCGGCCTTGGCGAACACCTCGGCGATGCCGGTGGCCATGGTGCCCGAGCCGCAGACACCGACGGTACGGACCTCGCGGCCCGGCACCTTCGGCAGCGCCGGCCCGGTGGCCGCGTCCACGGCCTTCGAGGAGCCCGGCGCCTCGTAGGTGTAGAAGCCGCGGCCGGTCTTGCGACCGAGCAGCCCGGCCGCGGCCAGCTGGCCGAGGATCGGGGCGGGGGCGTGCAGGCGGTCCCGGGACTGCTCGTACATCGCCTCCAGGACGGTGCGCGCGGTGTCGACGCCGATCAGGTCGAGCAGCGCCAGCGGGCCCATCGGCAGGCCGCAGCCGAGCCGCATCGCGGCGTCGATGTCCTCCCGCGAGGCGTACTTGGACTCGTACATCGAGGCGGCCTGGTTCAGGTACGCGAACAGCAGGCCGTTCACCACGAAGCCGGCCCGGTCGCCGGCTGCCACCGGCTCCTTGCCGAGGTCCCGGGCGAAGGCGGCGGCGTCCTCGGCGGTCTGCGGGGAGGTCAGCACGGTGCGGACCACCTCGACCAGCTTCATGGTGTGCACCGGGTTGAAGAAGTGCAGGCCCAGCACTCGCTCCGGACGGGCGGTCGCGGCGGCGATCCGGGTCACCGAGAGCGCGGTGGTGCCGGTGGCCAGCACGGTGGCCGGCGGGCAGATCCGGTCCAGCTCGGCGAAGATCTCCCGCTTCAGCTCCAGCTGCTCGGGCACCTCCTCGATCACCAGGTCCGCTCCGGTGGCGGCCGCCAGCTCGTGTCCGACCGAGATCCGGGCCAGCAGCCCGGCGCGCTCCTCGGCGGTGAGCCGCTCCCGGTCGACCGCGTGCGCGGTCGCCTCCTCGATCCGGGCCAACGCCCGGGCGGCCGAGTCCTCGGTGGCCTCGATGCCGATCACCCGGCGGCCGCTCTTGGCGACCGCCACCGCGACGCCGGCACCCATCGTGCCGAGGCCGACGACGGCAACAGTGGGGAAGGGACGCTCCATCTGTCCTGAACTCCTAGTCATGAAGGGCCCGCGCGTGCTCCGGCGGGCACGCCGCCGCGCCCGGACACCGGGGGCGGCCGCCGCCGGAGGAGGGTTCACGCGCGGGGGCTTGGGGAGATGACGGGGTTCGGCCCACCAGGGCAGCGGCCGGTCCGCTCCGGCCGAACTGCGGGTGTGCCGTGGTACTCAGGCGCTCGAAGGTGAAGGAAGCGGCTCTGATGCGAGGAGAAACCCGGCCCGCCGCGGTTCGCGGCGCCGGCCGGTGAAAACGCACCGCGCGAGCGCCGCAGACACGGCGATCGCAGGCTCCCGCCGGTGCGGCTCCCGAAGCCCGGCGATGGTGCGTGCGGCCACTGTAGCGAAGCTACTCACCGGTAGGAAGGGGGCGTGCGCGGAAAACCGTTCGGGCGCGGGCCCGGCCTTCGCTAGGGTGATCGACGCGGGGGCGGCTCCGCGGCGTGCTTCCTTCTCCTCATCTTCCAATGAACCGAGTGCGCCCACTCTCCGCCCCCGCTTTGTCGTATCCACCGGGGGAAGAGCAGTGAAGAAGCAGAACACCGCCGCGGCCGGGACGGCCCTGGCCACCTACCTGCTGCGCCGCCACGGGATGTTCCCGGTCGAAGCCGGGGCCCCGCCCGAGGAACCGCAGCCGTGGACGGCCAAGGGCCTGGTCGCCCTCGAGGCCGACCTGGCGCAGAGCGGGTACGTACTGACCCGCGACCTGCGCACCGCCCTCGGCCGACTGCGCCCGGCGGACCTGGCCGCGACCGGAAACCGGCTGCTGCGGGAGATCGACGCCATGCTCGGCGCCGACCGCCGCCACGACCCGCTGTTCCGCCGCTTCCCCGACGGCGTGCCCTCGCACGCGCACGCCTCCTACTCCGCGATGATCCGGGGCTTCCTGCTCTGCCAGGCGAGCCAGATCTGCCTGCTGTGCGCGCGCGGCAGCGTCGAGGCCGGCGTCGGCGCCCTCGCCCCGTGCGCCCACCTGCTGTGCGGCGAGTGCTACGAGGAACTGGTCGAGCAGGGCCACGGCCGCAGCTGCCCGATCTGCGACGCCCCGCTGGAGCGGCCGCGCCACCTGAGGCCCGACACCAAGGGCGCCCGCGCCGTCGCCGACGGCCTCCCGCCCGGCAACCTCCTCAAGCCGCTGCGCCTCGCCGAGGCCGTCACGCTCACCGAACTCGCCGGCACCGCGCTGGCCGCCCTGCTCGCCCGGCAGACCCCGCTGAGCCCGCAGGACCGCGAGGACCTCACGCTGCTCCTCGACCACACCCCGGCCGACCCGGCCGCCTGGCTGCCCGCCGAGATCCCCGTCCGGGAGAGCCGCGCCACCGTGCTGGCCGCACTGCTGCGCCGCGACCCGGAGCGCGCCCGCCCGCTGCTCGCCGGCCACCTCACCACCGCCACCGACGTGCTGCGGCTGATCTGGGCGTGGTCCGGCGCCGAACCGGACCTGCTGCCGGGGACCGCCCGCACCCTGCGGCTGCGGGGCCTGCCCCGCCCGCTGCGGCGCGAACTGCTCGCCGTCCTGGACGCGTTCCCGGTCGGCACCCTCGCCGAGGACCTGCGCCGCCACCGTGAGCCCTGGCTGCGGGTCGGCGAACTGCTCCACCCGTACGAGCACCGCGTCCGCTTCCCGTACGCGGCGGCCGCCTTCGCCGTGCTCCGGCAGAGCGACCTCGACCTGCACGGCCTCGGCCCGCAACTGCGCGAGGCGCCCGCCCCGCTGCGGGTGCGCGAGACCCCGGGCGGGCACACCCGGCTGACTGTCGAGACCTTCGCCGCCGGGGTCGAGCACGCCCTCGAGCAGGGCGACCTGCCCGCCGCCGTCCGGCTGCTGACCCGCCGCCCGGGCGAGCTGGTGCGCCGGCTGCACCACCTGCTGCGGGTGCACGAGGCCTGGTTCCCCGGCCGGCCGCTGCCCGCCGAGCTCGCCGAGGCGCTGCCGGGAGCGCTGCGCGCGGTCGCGCCCGGCCCGCTGCTCGGCGCGTACGGGCGGCTGCGAGCCCCGCGCGCGCTCGGCGAGCGACGGCTGTACTTCCCGCGCGGCCGGGTCGCCTCGGCGAAGGCCCGCTCCGACTGGGGCACGCGCGTCCCGGCCGGGCTCAGCGCGCCGGTCTGCGCCCTGATCGAGGCCGAACTGCTGCGCCGGGCCGAGCGGTCGGCGCGGGAGGCGGGGCGCTACGAGGTGGCCGTGCTGGACGACGGCCTGGCCGACCTGGTGGTGCCCTTCGCCGAGCGCGCGAGCGCCAAGACCCTGGTCGCCGTGCCGCGCGGCAGCGTGCAGCGGCTCCCGGACGGGCAGCACCTGCGGCTGTTCGTGCACTGGATGCAGCGCCCGCACCAGCGGGTCGACCTCGACCTGTCGGTCGCCTTCTACGACGAGGAGTGGCAGTTCGTCGGGCTGTGCGACTACACCCGCCTGGTCCTCGGTGGGCGAGCCGCCGTCCACTCCGGGGACTACACCACCGCCCCGCCGCCGCACGGCGCCACCGAGTTCGTCGACCTCGACGTGCAGAGGCTGGGCAAGGCCCGTGCCCGGTACGCCGTGGTGGTGGTGTTCAGCTACAACGACATCCCGTTCGAGGACCTCACCGACGCCTTCGCCGGCTTCATGACCCTGACCCCGTCCGAGGCGGCCCGGCAGCGGAAGGGAAGCTTCCACCCGCAGAGCGTCCGCCAGCGGCTGGACCTCGCCGGGGACGCCAAGATCTGCGTGCCGATGATCGTCGACCTCCAGACCCGCGACTACACCTGGACCGACCTCAACCCCGGCTCCGGCAGCGGCTTCCACAACCTCGACCGGCACCACGACAGGATCGGCTCGCTGGCCGAGGACGTGCTGGCGCACTTCGCGCCCGGCGCCCGGGCCACCCTCTGGGACCTCGCCTGCGCGGCCGCCGCGGCCGGCAGCGACGAGGTGCTGGTCCGCGACCGGACGGGCTGCGGGCTGGACGTCTACCGCCGGGGCGCAGACGAGCCGGTCGCCGACTTCGCCGAGCGGCTGCGCGGACGCCACGTGAGCGACCGGCGCACCGAGGAGCGGCCGGACGACACCGCCCGGCTGATCGCCGAACGCCTGACCGACTCCAAGGCGTTCGTGGCGCTGGTGCACGCCGACGTGCAGGCCCCGGCCGGGGCGCACGGGACGTTCTACCGGCTCTACCCGGGCCGGACGGACGCCGCCCCGGACGCCCTGGAGCGGATCACCGCGGGGGAGCTGGTGGCCCGGTTCGCCCCGAACGGGTGAACGGATGGACGGCCTTCCGTTTGGACCACCCGATAGGGGAGTTACGGAAGCCCGACCGGCGGGGCAGCATGGGGACATGACCATCGGAACCGCCACCGCCGGCCCCACCGCGCCCGGTCCCGCCCAGCCGTCCGGGGCCGCCGGGCCGCTCGGCGCCGCCGGGGCGGCCGCCGTCGCGCTGCCCCCGCGCGCCGAGCGGGCCGAGCGCGCCGAGGCGGCCACCGACCGGCTGCGCACCGCCGCCGTGGAGGCGGTGGCCGTCACCTGGGTGGACAACGCGGGCATCACCCGGGTCAAGGCGGTGCCGCTCGGCGCCCTGACGCACGCCGCGCAGTGGGGCGTCGGCACCGCGCCGTGCTTCGACGTGTTCCTCGCCGACGACGCGATCACCACCAGCCCGATCATCGGCGGCCCCACCGGGGACCTCAGGCTCTACCCCGACCTGGAGCGGGTCGTCCCGCTGGCCGCCCAGCCCGGCTGGGCCTGGGCCCCGGGGGACAGGTACACCCAGGCCGGCGCCCCGCACCCCGGCTGCCAGCGACTGTTCGCCCGCCGGGCGGAGGCCGCGGCGGCCGCGCGCGGGCTGGGCATCAAGGCCGGCATCGAGGTCGAGTGGGTGGTCGCCCTCGCCGGCTCCCCACAGGAGGAGCCGCGGTACCCGACGCACGGCCCCGCGTACGGGATGCACCGGCTCACCGACCTCTCCGACTACCTGCGGGACGTCCTGCGCGCCCTCGGCGAGCAGGGGCTGAACGTGCTGCAGATACACCCCGAGTACTCCCCGGGCCAGTTCGAGGTCTCGGTCGCCCCCGAGGGCCCGGTCGGCGCCGCGGACACCTCCGTCCTGGTCCGGCACACCATCCGCGCCGTCTCCGCCAGGCACGGCCTGCGGGTCTCCTTCGCGCCGGTGGTCGAGGCGGGCGCGGTCGGCAACGGCGGCCACCTGCACCTCAGCCTCTGGCGGGAGGAGCGCAACCTCGGCCACGGCGGCCCCGGGCCGCACGGACTGACCGCCGAGGCCGAGGGCTTCCTCGCCGGGGTGCTCGACGCGCTGCCCGAACTGCTGGTGCTGGGCTGCTCCAGCCCGGCCGGGTACCTGCGGCTGGTGCCCTCGCACTGGGCGGGCGCCTACCAGTGCTGGGGCCTGGAGAACCGCGAGGCCGCGCTGCGCCTGGTGACCGGCTCCACCGGGGAGCGGGCCGCCGCCGCCAACGCCGAGGTCAAGTGCTTCGACGCGAGCGCCAACCCGTACCTCGCGGTCGGCGCGGTGATCGCGACCGGCCTCGCCGGGCTGGACCAACGCCGGGCGCTCCCGCCGGAGTTCACCGGAGACCCGGCGGCCGCCGAGCCCGGCACGGTGCCCCGGCTGCCGGAGAGCCCGGCGGAGGCGCTGGCCGCGTACGAGCGCTCGGCGGTGCTGCGCGAGGCGCTCGGCGAGCCGCTGTACCAGGCGGTGCTGGCGGTGCGCCGCGCGGAGAGCGAGCAGTACGCCGCCGCCACACCCGAGGAGGTGGCCGCGGCCGCCCGCTGGCGGTACTGACCGGTGGCCCGGCCGGAGCCGCCCGCGCTGGTCGACCACCACTGCCACAGCGTGGTGGTGGCCGACCTCGCCGACGACGCCCTGGCCGGGCTGCTCACCGAGTCCGACCGCCCGCCCGCGCCCGGCTGCTCGCCCTTCGACAGCGCGCTCGGCCTCGCCGTGCGGCGCTGGTGCCCGCCCGCGCTAGGCCTGCCGGCGCACGCCCCGGCCGCCGACTACCTGGCCCGGCGGCGCGAGTTGGGCGCCGCCGAGGCGACCGGACGGCTGCTCGGCGCGGCCGGGCTGGACACCTGCCTGGTGGACACCGGGCTGACCGCCGCTGCGGGCCTGCCGCTGCTGCCGCTGGGCGAACTGGCCGAGGCCGCCGGGGCGTCGGTGCGTGAGGTGATCCGGCTGGAGTCGGTCGCCGAGTCCGTCACGGCCGGTGCCGAGGACTGGCCGCGGGCCGTCGCCGAGGCGTTGGCGGCCGCGGCCGACGGGGCCGTCGCCGTGAAGTCGGTGCTCGCCTACCGGCACGGCCTGGCCGCCCCGGCCGAACGCCCTGCCGGGCCGGCCGTGGTGGCCGCGGCCGGCGCCCGGCTGCGCGGCGGGCAGGACCGGCTGACCGACCCGGTCCTGCTGCACCACCTGCTCTGGACGGCCGTGGACGTCTGCGCCGAACTCGGCCTGCCGCTCCAACTCCACACCGGCTTCGGCGATCCGGACCTCACCCTGCACCGGGCCGACCCGTCCCTGCTGACGGACTTCGTGCGCGCCGCCGAGCCCAGCGGCGTCCCGCTGGTGCTGCTGCACTGCTACCCGTACCACCGCCAGGCCGCCTGGCTGGCCCAGGCCTTCCCGACGGTCTTCACCGACCTCGGGCTGACCGCCTCCTACACCGGCCCGCGGGTGGCGGCCGTGCTGGGCGAGATGCTGGAACTGGCGCCATTCGGCAAATTGCTGTTCTCCACCGACGCCTACGGGCTGCCCGAACTTTTCCTGGTGGGCACCTGCCAGTTCCGGCACGGACTGGGTGGGTTGCTGGATCGCTGGCAGGCCGATGGTGCGTGTTCCGCGGCTGACGCGCGACGGCTGGCGCGCCTGATCGCCGCCGACAACGCCCGTCGGCTGTACGGGTTGTAACGGCATCCTAGCTGCTCCGCAGCTGTGCCGCGGCGGCGCGATCCGGTCGGCCGCGAGCCTTCCGAAGCGTGGGGTCGCACGTCGGCGAACCATCACTTTTTAACAATCTTGAACCTGTTGCCCTTGTTGACCTGCGGACTTCCGGCCCCCGTTGTTGATCGAGATGTGACGATTAGATGACTGTCTCTTGCGCTTATCAGCGAATATTCATTAACGTCCCGGTCATTGCCAGTGCACCTGCCAACCGCAGCTGCCGCATGACGACTCGGGAGGGCCAACCCCAATGAGAGTTCCTCGGATCAGCCGGACCCGGTACGCGGCAGTGGGCCTCGTGCTCGCCACCGCCGGCGCCCTCGCGCTCCCGGCCGGCACCGCCGTCGCGGCTCCCTCGGCCGACTCGACGACCGGTCCGCTGCTCAGCTACGTCGTCAACACCAAGGCCAACCACGGTCAGGTGCAGAAGGTCGAGCAGGCCGTCAAGAGCCTCGGCGGCTCCGTGGTCTACTCGTACGAGCAGATCGGCGTCGTGATCGCCCGCTCGACCGACACCAAGTTCGCCGAGAAGCTGCGCCTGGCCAAGGGCGTCGACTCCGTCGGTGCCAGCCGCACCAAGGGCATCACCGCCGCCGACCAGGGCAAGGCCGAGGTCGCCGCCGAGCCCACCGGCACCGCCGCCGCCGGCCAGGAGCCGTACGAGGCCAACCAGTGGGACATGCGTCAGATCGGCGTCGACAAGGCGCACAAGATCTCGCTCGGCAGCCGCAACGTCACCGTCGGCGTGCTGGACTCCGGCATCGACGCCACGCACGAGGACCTGGCCGCCAACGTGGACGCGTCCCAGTCGGTCTCCTGCATCGACGGCGGCAAGCCGAACACCGACTGGAAGGCCTGGCAGCCGGGCCCCGACGGTGACCACGGCACCCACGTGGCCGGCACCATCGCCGCCGCCAAGAACGGCAAGGGCATCGTCGGCATCGCTCCGAACGTCAAGCTCGCCGCCGTGAAGGTCGTCGACGACGGCGGCTTCATCTACCCCGAGTACGCGATCTGCGGCTTCGTGTGGGCTGGTGAGCACCAGTTCAAGGTGACGAACAACAGCTACTACGTCGACCCGTGGATGTTCAACTGCCCCAACGACAAGGACCAGGCGGCCATCACCGCCGCCGTCCGCAAGGCCGTCGCGTTCTCGCAGCGCAAGGGCGTCCTGAACGTCGCCGCGGCGGGCAACGAGAACATCGACCTGGCCCACAAGACCACCGACGTCTCGAGCCCGGACGACACCACCCCCGGCACCCGCCCGGTCACCAACGACTGCCTGTCGCTGCCGACCGAGCTGCCGGGCGTCATCGCCGTCTCCTCCGTGGGCGTCAACGGTGACAAGGCCTACTACTCCAGCTACGGCAAGGGCGTCGTGACCGTCGCCGCGCCGGGTGGCGACAAGCGCTACCAGCTGCCGAACACCCCGGACAAGGACGGCCGCATCCTGTCCACCCTCCCCGGTGGCAAGTACGGCTACATGCAGGGCACCTCGATGGCCTCCCCGCACACCACCGGTGTGCTCGCCCTGCTCGCCAGCACCTTCCCGTGGGCCAGCCCGGACGAGCTGACCGAGATGCTGACCAGCCAGGCCGAGTCCCACCCGTGCCCGACCGGCGAGGTCAACCCGGGCGGCGCCGGCCAGTGGAAGGCCACCTGCGAGGGCGGCGCGGACGACAACGGCTTCTACGGCGCGGGCATCATCAACGCCGAGAAGGCGGTCCAGTGGTGGCGCTGAGGCGCTGACCGCGACCACACCTGATCGCTGAGCCGGGGAGCGGGGCCACGTGGGCCCCGCTCCCCGGTCGCGTTTGAGTACCCGTACTCAGGCCGCCGCCGCGCCCGCCGCCCAGGATGGAGCCGTACCCACCGGAGCCACCACAGGAGTTGAGCGGCATGGCGCAGAGCCTCACCGGCCGGCAGGCCCTTCCCGGCAAGCGGAACCGGCTCGCGCTGGCCCTGGGCGTGGGTCAACTGCTGCTCGCCGCCCCGATGCTCGCCACCCTCGCGACCGGCGGCCTGGTGGTCGCGGTGATGGGCCTGGCCGCCGGCGCTTCGGCGCCCGCGGTGCTGCTCCTCGCCCTGCTGCTCACCGCCGGCCCGCTGATCGGTCTGGGCGTGGCGTTCCTGATCGTCCGGCTGCAGGGGCTGCCCAGGGACGTCGCGTTCCCCGCGGTCAGCTTCGGCCTGCTGCTCGGCACCGCCGTCGAGTACTTCGGCTGGATCCGCCCCGCGCTCGGCTGACCCTGTGGCCGACCTTCGGTCGACCCTGCGGCTGACACTCGGCCGACTCCCGGTCAGCCCTCGTCGACGTGGTGCTCCCAGACCGTCTCCACCGACGGCTTGCCGTGCAGGTCCGGCACCTCCCGCAGCCAGGCCGGGCGCCCGGCCCGGGTCCGGGCCGCCCGCCGCCGTTCGGCCTCGCGCAGCTGCTCGGGCGTGGCGAAGCCCTCCGACAGCCACTCCCCGGCGAGCACCACCCGGGCGGCCAGATGGGTGACGTACGCGTGCCGGACGGCGTCCGCCGAGTCGAAGCCGGGCTCGTCGGCCAGCCACTCGTCCGGGACCAGCGCCAGCACCTCCTCCAGCAGCGGCACGGTGACCAGCGGGCCGAGCTCCTCGTCGGCCAGCCGGACGTCCGGGGCCGAGCCGCCGAGCGCGTGCGCGCTGAGGTCGTAGCGCTTGCCGACCGAGGCCTCGGCGCCCGCCCAGCGGTGGTGGAAGATCAGCGCGGCGCCGTTGTCGATCAGCCAGAGCCGCCCGTGCCAGACCACCAGGTTGGGGTTGTGCACGGTGCGGTCGACGTTGCCGGTGAGCGCGTCCAGCCAGACCACCCGGCCGGCCTCGACGGAGTCCACCGTGATCATCCCCGGCCGGAAGTCCCGCGCCCCGGGCAGCAGGTCCATCCCGAGGTTGAGGCCCGCGCTGGCCTTGAGCATGTCCTGGATCTCGGTGTCCGGCTCGTCGGCGGCGACGGCCGGGTCGAAGTCCACCAGCCGCAGCTCCGGCACCCGCAGGCCCAGCCGCCGGGCCAGCTCGCCGACGATCACCTCGGCGATCAGCGCCTTGCGGCCCTGCGCGGCCCCGGTGAACTTGACCACGTACGTTCCCAGGTCGTCGGTCTCCACCACGCCGGGAACGGAGCCGCCGGCCCGCAGCGGGTCGACGTAGCGCACTGCAGTCACCAGATCGAGCACACCGGTCACCCTATCCCGAGGCGTCACGGGCGTGACCCTGTGATTGGCTTGCCGGTGAGAGCGCTACCCCCCACACGAGGAGAGCAAGGTCATGGGACAGGTGCAGGCCACCACCGAGCGGGACTACGATGCCGCCCCCGAGCGGGTGTACGAGGCGCTGGCCGACTACCAGGTGACCCGCCCGAAGCTGCTGCCCGCGCAGTACAGCGAGTACGAGGTCCGGGTCGGCGGCACCGGCGCCGGCACCCAGGTGCACTGGAGGCTGCAGGCCACCGAGAAGCGCGTGCGCGACTGCCTCTTCACCGTCTCGGCGCCGACGCCGGACCAGCTGGTGGAGAAGGACGCCAACTCCAGCATGGTGATCACCTGGACCGTCTCCGCCGCCGGCGAGGGCCGCTCCAAGGTCACCGTGACCGCCACCTGGCAGGGCGCGACCGGCATCGGCGGATTCTTCGAGCGCACCTTCGCCCCGAAGGGCCTGAACCGCATCCACGACCAGGTGCTGGCCAACCTGGCCGCCGAGGTCCGCTGAGCTCCACCGAGGTCCGCTGAGCTCCACCGAGGTCCGCCGGCGACGCGGCCCGGTATGCTGACCGGCGCGATTCGAGCGGGTTGATCCTTCAACGCGCTTGAATCGCGCGGGAATTCGAGCGGCTCGGCCACCCGTGCGAGCCGAAAGCCGTACGGGTGGCCGAACCGCCACCTCCGGGTGACGAGGGCCGCCCGGCACGGGCGAGCCATCCTAGGCTCGCCGCCGTGCATATGACGATCCTTCACATTTCGCAACCGGTGGACGGCGGGGTCGCCCGCGTCGTCGCCGACCTGGTCCGGGGGCAGCGCGAGGCCGGCCACCGGGTGCTGGTCGCCTGTCCGCGCGGCGGACGGCTGGCCGAGGAGGCCGCCGCGGTGGGCGCGCTGGTCCAGGACTGGTCCGCCGGGCGCTCGCCGGGCCCGGGTGCCGCCGCCGAGGCCTGGCGGCTGCGCCGGATCGTCCGGGCGGCCGCGCCCGACGTGGTCCACCTGCACAGCGCCAAGGCCGGGCTGGCCGGCCGGCTGGCGGTGCGCGGCGCCGTCCCGACCGTCTTCCAGCCGCACGCCTGGTCCTTCGCCGCCGTGGACGGCGCGCTGGCCGCCGCGACCCTGCGCTGGGAGCGCTTCGCCACCCGGTGGGCGCACCGGCTGCTCTGCGTCAGCGTCCAGGAGCGGGCCGACGGCGTGGCGGCCGGGGTGCACGCCGACTGGGCGGTGGTGCCCAACGGGGTGGACGTCCGGCACTACGCGCCCGCCGACCGCCGGGCCGCCCGGATCGCGCTCGGCCTGGACCTGGACGCCCCGCTCGCGGTCTGCGTCGGGCGGCTGTGCCGGCAGAAGGGCCAGGACGTGCTGCTGGCGGCCTGGCCGGAGGTGTTGCGCCGGGTGCCGCAGGCCCGTCTGGCGCTGGTCGGCGGCGGGCCGGAGGAGCAGCGGGTGGCGGAGCTGGTCCGGGATAGCGTCGAGCCGGCCCGGGTCCGGCTGGTCGGGGACGTGGCGGACCCGCGTCCGTGGCTGGCGGCGGCCGATCTGGTGGTGCTGCCCTCGCGCTGGGAGGGGATGGCGCTGGCCCCGCTGGAGGCGATGGCGGCGGCCCGTCCGGTGCTGCTGACCGATGTGCCGGGGGCGAGGGAGTGCCTGCCGCCGGCGGAGCGGGAGCACGCGGTGGTCCCGCCGGAGGACGCGTCCGCCCTCGCCACCCGAATGGCGGAGGCGCTGTCCGATCCGATCGAATGCGAGCGACGCGGCGCGCGGCTGCGCGACCACGTGGTGGTGCGGCACGACGTGCGCACCGTGGTCGAACAGGTGGACGTCCTCTACCGCCATCTGCTGGGCGCCGGACCGTCGGCGCGGCGGCGCCGGGCCCGTGTCCCAGAGCGGATCTGATCGTTTCACATGCCGTGAATGCCCGCCGTTCCGGCGCTGTCGTATTCGCACCCTCAACCGGATATGGGACGAGGCGTCAAATCTGGAATACCTATCAATGGGCGGCTGGAATGAAACGGCAAGTCAACTTACGGCCCGTAGACCCTGGTTCGGTATTGTCGGATTTTGCCTGCTTCGTTCAGATTTCATACCGGGAATTCACGGCTGAGCCCCTCGCGACCGAGTCCAGTGCGACCGGCCCCATTGCGATCGGCCCCGCCGCGGGAGATCCGAAAGCCGCCAGTGGCAGCAGGTGCTGTCAGGACCGCGCCCACCGGGCCGGGATGGCCGCCCCGGGCCAACCGGTGTCGGGGCACCGTCACCCCGGGCACACAGCAGGGGAGATCGTGCGCTGATGACCATTGACCACGACAGTGTGCCGCGATCGGGCCTGCCCCTGGCCGGCCCACGCCGGCCGGGCACCGGGCTCCTCGACCGCCCGGCGGGATCGGCACACAGTCGGACGGTCCCGGCGCAGCGCCGGCACCGTGGGGCGGTCCGCAACCGGCTGGCCCTGCCGCTCGCCCTGGTCCAGGCCGACACCATCGCGCTGTTCTCCGCCACCGGCATCGCCAACCGGGCCGTCGACCCGTCCGCCCCGCTCGACCCCCTGCTCGGCGTCCCCGCGGTCCTGCCCCTGCTGCTCCTGCTCAACCTGGCCGGCGGCCTCTACCGGGCCCGGCTCACCCTGTCCGTCCTGGACGAACTGCCCGTCCTGGCCGCCCGGGCGGTGGTCGCCGCCGCCTTCGCCGTCACCCTGTCCGGCTGCCTGAGCGGCCACTGGCCCGACTACGGCCCGGCCGACCCGGCCCGCCTCACCGTCCTGCTCGGCGCCCAGCTGCTGGTCGCGACCGTCGGCCGCGCCGTCCTCTACCGCCTGGTCCGGCGGATCCGCCGCAGCCGCCCCAGCCCCGCCCTGGTGCTCGGCGCCGGCGGGCTCGGCCGCCGGATCGCCGCCGCCCTCGGCGAGCACGGCGAGTACGGGATGCGCCCGGTCGGCTTCCTGGACGCCGACCCGCCGCTGCTCGCCGGCGACACCGACCTGCCCGTTCTCGGCGGCCGCGAAGTGCTGGAGCGCGAGGTGCGCCGGCACCGGATCCAGCACGTGATCGCCACCGCCGGCGCCGGTGACGAGGCCGAGACCGCCGCCGCCCTGCGGGAGGCCACCCGGCTCGGCTGCCAGGTCTGGCTGGTGCCCGCGCTGCGCGAGTTCGGCTCGCTGCCCACCGCCCCGATCGCCGGCAGCGACCACCTGTGGGGCTTCCCCTGCCTGCGGGTCGGCCGCCCGGCGATGCGCCGCCCCGGCTGGGCCGGCAAGCGCGCCCTGGACATCACCGCCGCCGCGTTCGGCCTGCTGCTGCTCGCCCCCGTCCTGGCGCTCTGCGCCCTCGCCGTCCGCTTCGACACCGGCCCCGGCGTGCTCTTCCGCCAGCAGCGCACCGGGCTGGACGGCCGGGTCTTCACCGTCCTCAAGTTCCGCACCCTGCGCCCGAGCAACGAGCACGAGTCGGCGACCCGCTGGAACATCTCGCAGGACCACCGGATGGGCGCCGTCGGCCGACTGCTGCGCAAGAGCTCGCTGGACGAGCTGCCGCAGCTGTGGAACGTCCTGCGCGGCGACATGAGCCTGGTCGGCCCGCGCCCCGAACGCCCGTACTTCGTCATGCGGTTCGGCCAGGCCTACCCCGAGTACGCCGACCGCCACCGCGTCCCGGTCGGCCTCACCGGCCTGGCCCAGGTCAACGGCCTGCGTGGAGACACCTCCATCGAGGACCGGGCCCGGTTCGACAACCGCTACATCGAGAGCTGGAGCCTCTGGCAGGACGTCAAGATCCTGTGCCGCACCGCGGCCCTGATGCTCCACCCGGACGGGAGCTGACCCGCGTGGCCCTGACCCTTCCCGCCGTCCCGCGCCCCGCCTTACGGAGGGCGCTGCCCGCGCTCGCGGACCGGCCCAGCCTGCTCGCCGCGGCCACCGTCCTGCTGGTCTGCGTGCCGACCGGCGAGAAGGACGTCACCGCCGCCGTCCACGTCACCGCCGCCGACCTCGCCTCGCTGGCGCTGGTCGCCCTCACCGCGCTGAACCTGCTGCGCGGGCGGCTGCCCGCCGTCGGCCGGACCACCTGCGCGCTGTTCGGCGGGATCGTGGTCGCCGCCGCCGTCGCCACCGTCGGCTCGATCGACCCGGCCACCAGCGTCACCGGCTTCGTCCGGCTGGTCCAGGTCTTCGTGCTGGTGCCCGCCGCGGTGCTCTGCTCGCTGCGCGACCGCACCGACCAGCGCCTGGTCCTCGGCTCCTTCGTGCTCGCCGGGCTGATCCAGGGCGTGGTCGGCGCGAAGCAGTACCTCACCCACACCGGCGCCTCCTACACCGGCGAGCCGATCCGGGCCGTCGGCACCTTCGGCGCGCTGGACGTCATGGCGATGTCCACGGTGGTCAGCTTCGGCCTGCTCGCCGCCCTGGCCCTGGCGCTCGGGGCCCGCGAGCCGAAGGTCGCGCTCGAGCGACCGGAAGCGAGTGGGGAAGGCGCCACACGGGGGCCTCGTGGCGACGCCCGGCTGCGGCGGTCGATGTTCGCCGCCGCCGCCTTCCTCACCTTCCCGCTCGCCGTCTCGTTCAGCCGCGGCAGCTGGATCGCCACCGGCGTCGCCGCCACCGTGCTGCTGCTGCGCGCCGACGCCCGGCTGGCCGTCCGCAGCGCCGTCCTCGGTCTGGCCGCCGCGGTCGTCCTGGTCGGCGGCCTCGGCCTCGGCGGTTCCGGCGTCACCAAGCGGATCAGCTCGATCGGCTCCGTCTCCGCCGCCCCCGACCAGTCCGTCTCCGACCGCTACGACCTGTGGGCCACCGCCGGGCGGATCTGGCAGGACCACCCCGTCCACGGCGCCGGGCCCAAGGCCTTCCAGCAACTGCGCGACAGCCACGCCCCGCTGCGGCTGTCCTCCGGCAGCGACGCCGCCGACCCCACCATCGGCTTCCAGCGCGAGCCGCTGCTCTCCCCGCACAACATGTACTTCCTGGTCCTCAGCGAGCAGGGCCTGATCGGCATCTCCGCCTACGCGGCGCTCTTCCTCGCCCTCCTGCTCGGCTGCCTGCGCCGCTCCCGGGGCTTCGGCCTCGCGGCGCTCGCCCTGCTGACCTGGGTGCTGGTCGACTACCTGTACGCCGACATCGGCGGCACCACCACCGTGCTGACCTCCGTCGTCCTCGGCCTCGCCGCCCGCGCCGCCGCCGGGGAGGCGGACCTGTGACCACCGACCGGCCGGCCGCCCTGGCCTCCGCCCTGCCGGCCCCGCGCAGCGCGCCCGCCGAGCAGCCGGCCCCCGCACCCGACCCGGTGCCCCGGCGCGGCTTCCTCGCCAAGGCCTTCGGCATCACCGCCGTGCTCAGCGCCGCCGGCTCCGGCCTCGGCCTGCTGCGTGACCTCCTGCTGGCCCGCTACTTCGGCGCCAACCAGGGCACCGACGCCTTCCTGGTCGCCTGGACCGTCCCCGAGACGGCCGCGCCGCTGCTGATCGAGGACGCCATGTCCTTCCTCATGGTGCCCGCCTTCGCGCTCGCCCTGGTGCTGCGCGAGGAGGACCCGGACGCCCCCGACCCGGTCCGCCAACTGGCCCGCGCCACCCTGCCCTGGCTGCTGCTCGCGCTCAGCTGCCTCGCCCTGGCCGCCGCCCTCGGTGCCCCGCAGCTGGTCGAGCTGCTCGCCCCCGGCCTGCCCGACCCCGGCCTGGCCGTCACCTGCACCCGGATCACCGCGATCACCGTGCTGCCCTTCGGCGTGGCCGGCTACCTGGCCGCCGCGCTGCGCGCGCACCACCGCTTCACCGCCCCGGCCGGCATCTACGTCGTCTACAACCTCGGCATCCTGGCCGTCCTGCTCGGCTTCCACGCCTCCCTCGGGGTGCGCTCCGCCGCCCTCGGCGTCGCGGCCGGCAGCCTGCTGATGGCCGGCCTGCTGGTCGGCCCGTTCCTGCGCGGGCTGCGCCAGGGCCACCCCGACAGCAGCACCGGCACCGGTACAGGCGGCGGCAGCGGCGCCGGCCGCGCCCGCCGTTCGCGCAAGGCGCTGGTGCTGATGCCGCTCGCGCTGCTGCCGGTGGGCGCCTTCACCCTGACCCGCCAGTCGCAGGTCTTCGTCGAGCGCTACCTCGGCTCGGCGCTGCCGCCCGGCACCATCTCGCACCTCAACTACGCCGCCAAGGTCTCCCAACTCGCGATGACGGCGGGCATCCTGATCTGCACCGTCACCTTCCCGCTGGTCGCCCGGGCGCTCGCCGCCGGAGACCTCGCCGGCGCCCGCGACCGGGTGGAGAAGGACCTCGGCCAGGCGGCGGCCGTCGTCCTGCTCGGCACCGCCTTCCTGATGGCCTGCGCCCCCTCCGTCGTCGCGCTGCTGTTCGAGCGCGGCGCCTTCGGCCCCCGCGACACCGCCGCCACCGCCGACGTCATCCGGGTGTACAGCTTCGGCCTGCCCGCCCAGGCGCTGATCGGCGTGATGATCCGGCCGTACTTCTCGCTGCGCCCGGTGGTCCGCCGGGCCGACGACCCCGGCACCGAGGACGGCCGCCGCCGGCTGCTGGACTGGTTCCCGGCCGCCGCGATGGTGCTCGGCCTCGGCGTCACCGTCGCCACCGGCCTGCTCGCCACGCCCACCTTCGGCGCCCTGGGACTCGCCGCCGGCAACGCGGCCGGCATCACCACCACCGCCGCGCTGCTGCTGCGCGGCCTGGTGCTGCGCGGCATCCCGCTACGGCTGCGCCGGGTCCTCGGCGGCCACGGCCGGCTGGTGGCCGCCGCCGCCGGGGCCACCGTGCTCGGCACCGCCGCCGCCGGACTGGCCGCCGACCCCCTGCTCTCGACCCTCCTCGGGGGCCTCACCGTGGCGCTGGCCTTCGCCGCCCTGGGCGCCGGTCTCGGTGCCCACGAGGTGCGCGGTCCGGTCCTCGCCGCCGCCCGGGCCCTGAACCCGCACACCGTCGCCACCGTCGCCGAAGAAGGGAAGCGTCCCCATGGACAATGAACGGGGCACCGTTCGTTCGGCCCAGGCGGGCGTCAGCAACGCCTCGCCGCACCGGGCGCGACTGCCCAGGAGCCGTCACCCGGTCGGTGAACCGCCGATTCCCGGCCCCGCCTCACCGTGGATCCTGATGTACCACTCGGTGGCGGTCGAGAAGGAGGACCCCTACCGGCTCACCGTCAGCCCCGAGCGGTTCGCCGAGCAGATCGCCTGGCTGCACCGGCGCGGCCGGCGGGGTGTCTCGGTCCGCGAGCTGATGCGGGCCCGCGCCCTCGGCCGGGACGACAAGCTGGTCGGCCTCACCTTCGACGACGGCTACGCGGACTTCGCCCGGTACGCCGTACCGATCCTCCAGGCCTACGGCTTCACCGCCACCGCGTACGTGGTCGCCGACCTGCTCGGCCGCGACAACAACTGGGACACCGAGGGCCCGCGCAAGAAGCTGCTCACCGTCCCGGAGGTCACCGAACTCGCGGCCGCCGGCTGGGAGATCGGCTCGCACGGCCTCGGCCACCAGGCGCTGCCCGGCCTGCCGGCCGAGGCCCTCGCGGTGCAGGCCCGGGAGAGCCGGCGCCTGCTGGAGGAGGTCGTCGGCGGCCCGGTCACCGGCTTCTGCTACCCGTACGGCGCCGTCGACCTGCCCGCCACCCTGGCCATCCGCGACGCCGGGTACGACTACGCCTGCGCCATCGCGCACTCCCCGCTCACCGGCCGATTCGCCCTGCCCCGCTGCTACGTCGGCGACCGCGACGGCGCCTGGCGGCTGCGCGCCAAGAAGGGCCGGCACCGACTGCGCGACGCCCTCACCGAGCTGCGCCGCGCGCGCAGGGCGCGCCCCGAGCGCCCCGGAGGCGAGCGGGCGGTCACGGAGCGTCGGCCGTGAGGGTGCTGCACATCGTCACCGGGCTCGCCTCCGGCGGAGCGGAGCGCCAACTCCACCTGCTGCTCCGGCACTTGCCCGCGCACCAACAGTGCGAGGTGCTCGCCCTGACCAACCCGGGCGCGGTCGCGGCCGCCCTGCGCGCCGACGGCGTGACCGTCCACCACCTCGGCATGCGCGGCAACCGGGACCTCGGCGCGCTGCCCCGGCTGGTCCGGCTGGTCCGGGCCGGCCGCTACGACCTGGTGCACACCCACCTCTACCGGGCACAGCTGTACGGCCGGCTGGCCGCGCGGCTGGCCGGGGTGCGCGCGGTGGTCTCCACCGAGCACTCGCTGCACGCCGGGGTGATCGAGGGCCGCCCGGTCACCCGGGGCGTCAAGGGCCTCTACCTGGCGGCCGAGCGGCTCGGCTGCACCACCGTCGCGGTCTCCCGGCAGGTCGCCCAGACGCTGCGCTCCTGGGGCGTGCCGCCGGCCCGGATCGAGCTGATCCCCAACGGCATCGACACCGGCCGCTACCGCCTCCCACCCGTCGACCGGGCCGTCACCCGCCGTCGGCTGCGGGCCGAACTCGGCCTGCCGGAGGGGAGTTGGGTGATCGGCGGGGTGGGCCGGCTGGTCCCCGGCAAGCGCTTCGAGGTCCTGGTCGAGGCACTCGCCGAACTCGACCCGGCGACCCGGCTGGTGCTGGTCGGCGAGGGTCCGGAGCGCGCCGCGCTGGAGCGCCGGGCCGCCGCACTCGGCGTCCGGGAGCGGCTGGTGCTCACCGGCGAGCGCGACGACGTGCCCGAGCTGCTGGCCGCCCTGGACGTGCTGGCCGCGCCCTCCACCGCGGAGACCTTCGGCCTCGGCGTCCTGGAGGGCCTCGCGGCCGGGCTGCCGGTGCGGCACAGCGCCTGCCCGGCGCTCGACGAACTGCCGCCCAGCGCCGCCCCGCAGGCTCGCCGGATCCCGTCCGAGCCCGCCGCCTACGCCGGTGCCCTGCGCGACCTGCGGCACCTGAGCGAGCACACCGCCGACCCGCTGCCGTACCCGCCGGCCGTCGGCCACTACGACATCGCCCGGGTCGCCGCCGACCTGGGCGCCCTCTACGACCGGCTGGCCCGCGCTTGACCGCCCGCCACCGCCGGAACCGCCGTCCCATACCCAAGGAGCCACACCCATGACCACACCGCGCCGAAGCGCCCGCCGCCTGGTCCGCCGCTGGTGGCCGGTGGCGCTCGCGGTTCCGTTGGGCGCCGCGGCCGGCGCCGGGTACGCCGTCGTCTCGCACCCCTCGTACGCCGCCAACGCCTACGTCCTCGTGGTCCCGCAGAACCCCGGCGAGGCCGCGACCGCGACCAACTTCGCCCAGGCGTACGGGCGGCTGGCGGGCCAGCCGCAGGTGCTCGCGGTGGCGGCCGCCGAGACCGGCCACACCCGGGCCGAGCTGGAGTCCCTGGTGCACGGGACGACCTCCCCGGACGCCCCGATGATCGAGATCACCGGCACCGGGACGCGCGCCCAGGAGGCCGCCCGGACCGCCGACGCGGTGGCCCGCTCGCTGGTCGCCTTCGCCAACACCAGCAGCAAGGACACCAACGTCCGGCTGGTGACGCTGGCCCCGGCCGCCGCGCCGGACACGCCGACCACACCCTCCGCCAAGCTGGACGTCGCGGTCGGCGGCGCGGCCGGACTGCTGCTGGGCGCGCTGGCGATGACGACCCGCCGCCGGGGCGAGGCCGAGGCACCGCAGGCCGCCGAGGGCACCGGGACCCCGCAGACCCCTGCGGCCGCCGGACCGGCCGAGGCCCCGACGACGCCGCGCCCGCGCAGCGAGGACCAGCCTGCCAAGGCCGGGCCGGACACGAAGGCCCACGCCGTGAAGGGCAGCGCCGTGAAGGGCAGCACCGCGAAGGGCAGCACCGCGAAGGCCGACGCCGTGAAGGCCGCCACCGCGAAGAGCGACGCCGTGAGGAGCGACACCCGGAAGGCTGACACCGCGAAGGCCGCCGCCGCCGAGGCCGAGCCCGAAGCGGCGGAGGAGCCCCCGGCCACGGAGAAGCCGACGGCGAAGGAGAAGTCGGCGGCCAAGGAGAAGAGCGCGGCCGGGAGCGGCCGATGAGCACCGAGACCCGCAGCGCAGGCCGGACGGCCCGGTCGGCGGCGTCGTCCTGGACCACCGAGCTGCGCTGCGAGGACGACGCCCTGGACACTCTCGCCGAGGAGTGGGACGACCTGGCCGCCCGCTGCCGGACCGCCACCTTCTTCCAGGCCGCCGCCTGGCAGCGCTCCTGGTGGCGCCACTACGGCCGCCCGGGCGGCCTGGTCGTGGTGCTGGTCCGCCGGGACGGCCTGCTGGTCGGCGCGGGCGCCTTCCGGCGTCGCGGCGGCCCCTTCGGCGGCCTGACCGGCCTGGGCGCCGGGCTGGCCGACTACACCGACGTCCTGCTCGACGACGAGTGCGCCGACCGGGCCGCCGCCGAGTTCGCCGCCGCGCTCCCGCTCACCCGACCGTGGCACTGGCTGGAGCTGCGCGAGGTCCACCCCGAGGCGGCGGTGCAGCGGGTGTACGCGCACTGGCGCGGCGACCGCCGCCGCTTCGAGGACTCGCTCTGCCAGTACTTGCCGGCCGTCCCGATGGAGCGGCTGCTCAAGCGGCTGCCCGGCAAGACCGCCCAGCGCAGCCGGGTGAAGCTGCGCAAGATCGCCGAGGCCGGGGTGCAGGTCCGTTCGACGCCGCCGGCCGAGGTGGCGGAGGCGCTGGAGGAGTTGCTGCGGCTGCACTTCCTGCAGTGGCAGGTACGCGGTGTGACCCCGGAGCACCGCACCGAGCGGTTCGCCCGGCACCTGACCGAGTCCACCACCGGCCTGGTCGCCACCGGCAGGGCCGCCGTCCACCAGTTCCACCTGGACGGCCAGGTGGTCGCGGTGAACCTGCTGCTGCTCTGCCCCTCCTTCGGCGGGCTGTACCTGTACGGCGCGCACCCGATGCTGCGCGAGCGGCTGGACATCGCCGGGCTGCTGTTCGGCGCGGCACTGGACGAGACGGTCGGCGCGGGCATCCCGCTGCTCGGCCTGCTGCGCGGCCAGGAGCCGTACAAGCAGCGCTGGCGCCCGGACCGGCTGCCCAACCAGCGGCTGCTGCTGGGCCCGTCGGGGCCGGCGCCGGCGGCGCTCGTCCGGGCCGGGGCGGTGCGCGCCCGGCAGGCGGCGTCGCACCAGCTGCGCACCCGCTTCCCCAGGCTCAAGGAGGCGCTGCTGGCCCGCCGCCGCAGCTGACCGTTCAACGCCGGGTGGGCGTCGGACCGGCCGACGGGCTCGCGGCCGGGCCCGTCGGCGGCGTCGCGGTCGCGGTCGCGCTCGGCCGGACGGTCGCGGTCGGCAGCGCCGGAATGCTCGGCACCGCGGGTACGGTCGGCACCGCCGGAGCGGTGGGCGCCGGGGGCGCCGTCGGCACCACGGCCGGCGCCCCCTTCGACCCGGACATCAGCTGCTTGAACCGCGCCGCCGAGCGCGGGTTGCTGCCGCACTGGAAGAAGCCGTGCGGGCAGTAGTCGGTGACGGTCTGGTAAGCGGTGTCGTGGGTACGGATCCAGTCGACCATCCGCTGGACGAACTCGGGATTGTCGCCGTTGCGGAACAGCCCCCACTCCGGGTACGAGACGGGCTTGCCGCGCTTGGCGGCGAACTCCACCTGGTCCTGCAGGCCGTACGGCTCGCGCACGTAGTCGTCGAAGGTGCCCCCGGCGGGCTGGTCGTAGCTGTCCATGCCGATGATGTCGACCACGTCGTCGCCGGGGTAGCACTTGGTCCACGGGATGGCGTCCGGGCCCCGGTTCGGGGCGAAGTCGAAGCGGAACCGCTGCCCGGGCACCGAGCGCATCACTCCGACGATCCGCCGCCAGTAGGCCTTCCACGCGGACGGGTCGGGCTTGCAGCGGTGGGTGTAGGTGGTGCCGTTCATCTCCCAGCCGACGGTGAGCACGGTGTCCGCGCCACCCAGCGCGACCAGCCGTCGGGCGAGCTTGAGGAAGTGCGCGTCGTAGTCCCCGCGCGCGCCCTGGGCGAGCAGCTTCGCCACCTCGCCGTCCGGCACGTTCTCCTCGTTGGGCACCAGCATCGGCACACCGAGCACGAGCAGCCGGGACGGGTCGGCCAGCCGCCACTGCGACCACATGCCGAGCACCACCGGGTCACCGTCGATGTCGGCCCAGCCGTTGCCGGCCAGGTAGGTGTGGCCGACCTGCAGGTTCGCGTCGCCCAGCCACTGGGCGTACCGGCCGATCTGCGGGATGTAGTTGTCCCAGGAGCCGACGAAGGCGCCGAACGGCGGCTCGTGCTTCGGCCGCTGGGCGGGCGGGCGGGGGGCGGCGCCGCGCGGGTCGAAGGCGTCCGAGGAGAGGGCGCGCCGTTCGGTCTGGCTGAGCGGAGTCCCGGCCGGGACGCCGACCGTGGCCATCAGCAGCAGGGCGGCGGCGGCCAGCGTCAGGCGGCCGATTCGCATGGTCTCTCCTCCGACGTCGCGTGGGAGGGGCGCCCGGTCTCGGCGTGGACGGACCGTGGCGCCCCGCTCGCCGACAGTAGGGCCGCCGGAGGACAGAAAAGCCGAATGTCACCCTAAAGTGGGCGATATTCGAACGCCGTCTGCCGCAATGGCCGCCGACCGGCCGCCGTGTATCAGATCTGTAACGGTCCGACCGGGCCCCGCGGCCCGGCCCGCCCCGCCCCGCGGAGCGGCCGGGGAGCCGACGACGCAGGTGGGCGGGTGGGCGTGCGGGCGGGGCGCGCGCGGCCGGGCGCGCGGTTCGCGGTACGGGCGGGGCCCGGAACCGGGCTGACTCGCGTGCCCGGCGAAAGGTACGCTCCGGCCGTGTCCCGGAAGCCGCTGCGTGTACTGACCCCCCGCTCGATCCTGCCTGCCCTGGCGGTGATGCTGGTCCTTGCGGCCGGCGCGGCGGCCCACGCGAACAAGCCGGTGCCGTTCGGCGACCGGGTGGCGGGGCCGGGCGACGCGGAGGCGACGCCGGTGAACTCCGAGTCGCTCAGCGCGGCCGACCTGGACCTGCGGGTGGGCCCGGGCCTGGAGGCCTTCCACAAGCAGACCGGCGAGCAGGCCTGGTCCTACCGCCGCGAGGGCGCCGAGGCGCTCTACCTGGCGATGGCCGGGGACAACGCGATCGTGGTCTGGGACGACGGCATCGTCACCTCGGTGCGCCCGGGCGACCACGAGGTGCGCTGGCACCGCGCGGTGCCGGGCCTGGCGGACTGGCTGCGCGGCGACGGCGAGCCCGGCGCCGACAAGCGGACCGACGCCCAGCGCAAGCAGCTCGCCAAGCAGCGGGCCGCGGCCGCGCTGCACCCCGTCCAGCGGAACGGCTCGCCCTGGCTGGCCCTGATGACCCCGAACCTGACGATGGGTCTGCGCGACGCCGACGGTGACCTGCGCTACAACGACAAGCCGGCCAACGGCTGCGCCTTCGACCCGCTGCGCGCCGTGCACACCGACTACGCCGTACTCATCCCGCGCACCTGCACCAACAGCAGCGGGCAGGCCGTCTCGGGCGCCATCACCGGCTACCGGCTGGACAGCAACGGCTGGGCGATGAGCACCGGCCCGGCCGCGACGGTCAAGGTGCTGGACGCCAGCCGGGTGGAGATCACCGACGGCCCGGTCATGCCGCCCAAGGTCTTCGACACCAAGGCGGCCGCGCCCGAGACGGCCTGCGGCACCCTCGACGTACCCTTCGCCGCCGTCCGGCCGCAGGGCAACTGCGTCGACCCGTCGGCGGCCCCGGCCGCGGACGCCCCGGCGGCTCCCACGGCCCCGGTGGCCCCGGCCGCGACCGACGCCCCGGCCGCTCCGGACACTCCCGCCGCGACCGATGCCCCGGCCGCGACCGACACCCCGGGCCCCTCCGCTCCGGCGGGTGACCAGCCGGCCGCGCAGCAGCCGTAAGCCGGCGGGTACCCCGGGGCGGTAGTCCCCCCGGGGCGTTTCGTGCGGCCCGGTAGACTTGCCGTCATGGCTATCTCCTCCGGGCAATAGCGGGCGGCGGCGCCCAGTGTGCTGCGCCGACCGCCGATGAAAGCCCCTTTCCGCTCGCCCGGCCCCGGGTCCCCGCCCGGCCGCCCGCCCACGTCCCAGGAGTAGTTCCCAGCCATGATTTCCGCCAACGCCCTCGAGCTGCGCGCCGGTGCCCGGATCCTGATCGAGTCCGCGAGCTTCAAGGTCGCCCCGGGCGACCGGATCGGCCTGGTCGGGCGCAACGGCGCCGGCAAGACCACGCTCACCAAGGTGCTGGCCGGCGAGGGTATGCCCGCCGCCGGGACCGTCACCCGTTCGGGCGAGGTCGGCTACCTCCCGCAGGACCCGCGCACCGGCGACCTCGACGTCCTCGCCAAGGACCGCATCCTGTCCGCCCGCGGTCTCGACACCGTGCTGAAGAAGATGCGCGAGAACGAGGAGCGGATGGCGAACGGAAAGGGCGCCACCCGGGACAACGCGATGAAGAAGTACGCCCGGCTGGAGACCGAGTTCCTCACCAAGGGCGGGTACGCCGCCGAGGCCGAGGCCGCCACCATCGCCGCCGCGCTGGGCCTGCCGGACCGGATCCTGGCCCAGCCGCTGCACACCCTCTCCGGTGGTCAGCGCCGCCGCGTCGAGCTGGCCCGGATCCTCTTCTCGGACTCCGACGTGCTGCTGCTCGACGAGCCCACCAACCACCTGGACGCCGACTCGATCGTCTGGCTGCGGGACTTCCTGAAGACCTACAAGGGTGGCTTCATCGTCATCTCGCACGATGTCGACCTGGTCGAGACGGTCGTCAACAAGGTCTTCTACCTGGACGCCAACCGCTCCGCGATCGACGTCTACAACATGGGCTGGAAGCAGTACCAGCAGCAGCGCGAGGACGACGAGAAGCGCCGCAAGCGCGAGCGGGCGAACGCCGAGAAGAAGGCCGCGACCCTCAACGCGCAGGCCGACAAGATGCGCGCCAAGGCCACCAAGACGGTCGCCGCGCAGAACATGGCCCGCCGCGCCGACAAGCTGCTGTCCGGCCTGGAGCAGGTCCGGATGAACGACAAGGTCGCCAAGCTGCGCTTCCCCGACCCGGCCCCCTGCGGCAAGACGCCGCTGACCGCCAGCGGTCTGTCCAAGTCCTACGGCTCGCTGGAGATCTTCACCGACGTCGACCTGGCGATCGACCGGGGCTCCCGGGTCGTCGTGCTGGGCTTCAACGGCGCCGGCAAGACCACCCTGCTGCGGATGCTGGCCGGGGTGGAGCAGCCGGACACCGGCGAGGTGATCCCGGGCCACGGCCTGAAGATCGGCTACTACGCCCAGGAGCACGAGACCCTGGACCCGGACCGCACGGTGCTGGAGAACATGCGCTCCTCGGCGCCCGACACCGACCTGGTGCAGATCCGCAAGATCCTCGGCTCGTTCCTGTTCTCCGGCGACGACGTCGACAAGCCGGCCGGGGTGCTCTCCGGTGGTGAGAAGACCCGTCTGGCGCTGGCCAGCCTGGTGGTCTCCTCCGCCAACGTGCTGCTGCTCGACGAGCCCACCAACAACCTCGACCCGGCCAGCCGTGAGGAGATCCTGGGCGCGCTGCGCGAGTTCTCCGGCGCTGTCGTGCTGGTCACCCACGACGAGGGCGCGGTCGACGCGCTCCAGCCGGAGCGGATCATCCTGCTGCCGGACGGCGTGGAGGACCTCTGGAACCCGTCCTACGCCGATCTGGTCTCGCTGGCCTGACCGGAAGTAGACGCGGCATCCGCTTTTCGGACCAGAAAAACTAGTCCTTACGGCGTGTCCGGGAATGAAGTAGACCCGGATTCCGTTTAAGGACTTCCCGTCGGCCCGCCACTCGATCGTGGTCGGGCCGACGCTGCTGATCAGCCCTTTCACGGCGAATGGCGGTAACCGCCCGGGGGCGTGCACTCTGCGTGAGCGCCCTGATGCGCTCGGATCACCACCGCAGGACCACGCATTTCCGGCATCGACCTTGTCGAATGGGTGGCCAGGACGCGGTGGATGGGTGATCATGGGAATCTGACCGAGCAACGCTACGAGGAGGCACGGGTGGCCGAGACTCTGAAAAAGGGCAGCCGGGTGACCGGTGCCGCGCGTGAGAAGCTCGCGGCCGATCTCAAGAAGAAGTACGACTCCGGGGCGAGCATTCGCGCTCTCGCGGAGGAGACCGGTCGTTCGTACGGCTTCGTGCACCGGATGCTGAGCGAGTCCGGAGTGATCCTCCGGGGCCGCGGCGGTGCCACGCGGGGCAAGAACAAGGCGACTGCCGGGGCCGGTTCCTGACGGTTCGTCAGCTATTGGCTGGATGACGCGGCGGCAGGGCGCCGACTGAGGAGACGGCAGCTGACCGACAGCTGGACGTGTGCCCTCGGGTCGTGTGGACCGGCCGCCGATCGTCATGTCCGGGGCGCCGTCCGCCCCCGTCCTCCTTTCCTGCGGGCCCGGTCGATCTTTCCGGGCCGGGCCCCCTGCCCTCGCGCGTCCAGTTTTGTTACTCTCCGGTAGCCACATCCCCCGCCACCGGAGGTCCCCGCATGACCGCCCCCGCCACCGACCCGCAGGCCCCGAGCTGGGAGCGGGACGGCGTCCGCCTGGAGATCGAAGGCGAACTCGCCGTCGTCACCCTCTGTCAGCCCAAGCGGCGCAACGCGCAGTCGCCCGCCCTCTGGCGCGCGCTCACCGACGCCGGCCGTGACCTGCCCGGCAGCGTCCGGGTCGTCCTGCTGCGCGCCGAGGGCGTCTCCTTCTCGGCCGGGCTGGACCGGGCGATGTTCACCGCCGAGGGCATCCCGGGCGAGCCCAACTTCCTGCAGCTCGCCGCGGCCAGCGACAAGGAACTGGACGACACCATCGCCTCGTACCAGGAGGCCTTCACCTGGTGGCGCCGCCCCGACCTGATCTCCATCGCCGTCGTCCAGGGCCACGCCGTCGGAGCGGGCTTCCAGCTGGCCCTCGGCTGCGACCTGCGGGTGGTCGCGGAGGACGTCCAGTTCGCGATGAAGGAGACCGCACTCGGCCTCGTCCCGGACCTGGCCGGCACCAAGCCGCTCACCGAACTCGTCGGCTACGCCCGCGCGCTGGAGATCTGCGCGACCGGCCGCTGGGTCGGCGCCGAGGAGGCCGCCGCGATCGGGCTGGCCAACCTGGCCGTATCGGGCGCGGAACTGGACGCCGCCGCCCGTGACCTCGCGGCGGCCCTGCTGGCGGCTCCGCGCGGCGCGGTGATCGAGACCAAGGCCCTGCTGCAGGGCGCCGCCGGGCGCTCCTTCGAGGAGCAGCGCTCGGCCGAACGGGTGGCGCAGGCCCGTCGGCTGCGGGAGCTCGCCGGGATCGGCGACTGACCTCGCATCGTTCGACCGCCCGTCTCTGATCGAAGGCCTGCCCCCAAGGATGTCCGGGGCGGGCCTTCGGCGCTTCCCGGGTCCGTCGCGGGGTCCGTCGCGGGGTCGGGCGGGTTCCCTTCGGCGGGCGCGGAACGTGGCGAAATGCCAGAGTTGGGGAGGTTTGCGATATAGCTGGAGCCGTACGACGGGAGATATGCCCATGCCTGACACTCCGACGCCCGCGACCCTGCACAAGAACGCCGGCGGCGCCCCGACCCCCGGCCCGCCGCCGGGCGCCTCCGGCGGAGCGAAGCCGGTCGAGGAGCGCGGCCGTACGGCGCTGGCCGTCGGCGTGGTGGAGAAGATCGCCGGGATGGCCGCCCGGGAGGTCCCCGGGATCCACGCGCTGGGCTCCGGGCTCGCCCGTACGTTCGGTGCGATGCGGGACCGGGTGCCCGGCGGCAGGCCGAGCGTCGGGCGGGGCATCAAGGCCGAGGTCGGCGAGCGGCAGACCGCCATCGACATCGCCCTGGTGGTCGAGTACGGCGTCGTCATTCCCGAACTCGCCCGCCAGGTACGGGAGAACATCATCAACGCGGTCGAGCGGATGACCGGCCTCGAGGTCGTCGAGGTCAACATCGCGGTCAACGACGTCCACCTCCCGGACGAACCGGAGTACGAGGAGGAAGAGGAGCCGGCGTCGGCGCCGGGGCAGCGCCCCAAGCTCAAGTAGCGGGCACGGCCGAACGAGGCAGCGAAGCACGAGGCACGGCCGAACGAGGCAGCGCGGAACGAGGGAGTAGCGGATGAACCTGGCCATCGTCGGCCTGGTGGTGGGCATGGCCCTCGGCTTCGCCGGGTACTTCGGGGGGTTCGCGGCGTTCCTGCTGGTGGGTGCGCTCGGGCTGGTCGGCTTCGTGGTCGGGCGGCTGCTGGAGGGCGACATCGAGCTGGGCGAGCTCGGGGACCTGCTCCGCGGCCGCGACCGGCGCCGCTGATGGCGGCCTCTGCCTCCGGCCCGGTCCCGTTCTCGGGGCGGCGGGGGCGGCTGCGGGTCGCCGACCGGGTCTACGCCCGGATCGCGGCCCGGGCGGCCCGGGAGGTGCTGGCCGGCGCGTGGCCCGCCGGGCGGGTGAAGGGGGCGCCGCCGCGCGTCTCGGTGGCGGTGCCCGGGAGCACGGTGACGGTCCGGGTCGAGGTCGAGCTGCCCTTCCCTGCGGATGTGGCGGGGTTGGCCGTGGCGATGCGGGAGGCGATCGCCGCGCGGGTGGTGGGGCTGACCGGGACCAGCGTGTCGGACGTGGTGATCGTGGTCGAGAAGCTGGTGCCGGGGGGAACCTCATGAGCGACCTGAGGACCGAGGCCGTCGAGGGGTCGGCCGACGGGGTGGCCGACGGAGCGGGCTCGGGGAGGGTGCGAAGGCTGCGGGCGCCGCGGACGGTGGCTGCCGCGCTGGTGGCGACGGCCGTGCTGGTGGTCGCGGGGGCGCTGCTGTACGACGTGATCGCGGTCCGGGCCGGACAGCCGGCCCGCAGGTGGCGGGCGCAGATCGTGGACGAGCTGGCGACTCGGCACCTCGACGACCTGTGGGTGCTGGTGGGAGCCGGGGCGGCGGCGCTGCTGGGCGGGTGGCTGCTGTGGTTGGCGATCGCGCCCGGGCTGCGGCGGTGGCTGGTACTGCGGCCGTACGGGGGCACCTCTGCGGCCGTCGACCGGGCCGGGATCGGGCACCTGCTGGCGGACCGGGCGGCGGCATTGGCCGGGATCGACCACCTGCGGATCCGGGTCGGGCGGCGGGGGGTCCGGGTCTCGCTGGCCGGGCCGGCCGATCCGGCGTCGGTGCAGCGGCAGTTGCGGGAGGAGTTGGATCGGGTGGGGTTGGCGCGGCCGTTGCGCTTGGACGTGCGGACGGCGGGTGGGCGCCGGGCGGGTGGGGACGCGGGGAAGGGCCCGGAGTCGGACGGCGCTGCGGCGGAGGGCCCGGCGGCGGAGGCAGGGGCGGGACCGGGGGTGGCCGGATGAGGCGGGTGATCGTCAACCGGGTGCTGCTGGGCGCGGTGGGGGTGGTGCTGCTGGGTGTGGGGGTGCTGGTGCTGGCGGGCGGGCTCGACCTGTACCGGCGGTTGGGCGTGCATCCGCCGGAGTCGTGGCCGCTGACGTCACCGGACCAGCCGGTGGTGAGCGCGCGGACGCGCGGGCGGTGGGTGTCCTCGACGTGGTGGTGGCCGACGGTGATCGGCGGGCTGGCCGTGCTGCTGGTGGGCATGGTGTGGTGGCTGGTGGCGCAGCTGCGGCGCACCGGGCTGTCGAGCATCGCGGTGCCCACGCCGGGGGTGAGCGGGCTTCGACTGCGGGTCGGCGCACGGGCGTTGGAGGAGGCGCTGGAGACCGGGACGGCGGTGCTGCCCGAGGTCGAGCGGGCGGGGGTCCGGCTGGTCCGGGCGCCCGGACACCCGCGGTTGCGCGGGGCGGTGCGGTTGACGCCGGGAGGGGACCCGGCCGCGCTGGTGGAGCACTTCGAGGACGGGCCCCGGGCCGATGCGTGCCGCAGCCTCGGGCTGCCGGAGCTGCCCGCGGACCTGCGGATCCGGGTGTTGCAGGCCGCCCCCGCCGAGCCGCGGCACCGGCGGACTCGGCGGCGGCGGAGGCAGTCGAGGGTGGAGTGATCGAGGGTGGAGCAGGGGTCCTGGGGGTGGGTCAGAGGGTGCGGAGGGCGCCGCCGTCGACGGGGACCATCAGGCCGGTCAGGTAGGAGGCGGCGGGGGAGAGCAGGAAGGCCGCGACCTTGCCGAACTCCTCGGGGGTGCCGTAACGGCCGAGCGGGATACCCGCGTTGGCGGAGGCCCGGGCGGCCTCCGGGTCGGCGGCGAGGGAGTCCAGTTCGCGGACCCGGTCGGTGTCGATCCGGGCGGGGAGCAGGCCGACCACCCGGATGCCGCGGGGGCCGAGCTCGTCGGCGAGGGCCTTGGCGGCCATGGCGAGGCCGGGACGCAGGCCGTTGGAGATGCCCAGGCCGGGGATCGGCTGGCGGACCGAACTGGAGAGCACGAAGCCGATCACACCGCCGTCGGAGAGGGTGGCGGCGGCCGCGCGGGCGAGGCGGAGGGCGCCGAGGAAGACGGATTCGAAGGCGTCGCGCCAGGCCTCCTCGGGGGTCGTCTCGACCGGGCCGGCCTGCGGGCCGCCGACGCTGATCAGGATGCCGTCGAGGCGGCCGAAGTGCTGCCGGGCCTCGGCGAGGAGGCGCTCGGGGGTGTCGGGGGAGGCGTTGTCGGCGACCAGGCCCCGGGCGGTGCCGAGGGCGCCGAGTTCGGCCACGGCCCGGTCGACGGCTTGCCGGGTGCGGCCGCTGACGAGGACGCGGGCGCCGTCGGCGGCGAGCTCGCGGGCGGCGGCGAGGCCGAGGCCCCGGGTGGCGCCGGTGACGATGTAGGCCTTGTCTTTCAGTCCGAGATCCATGAGGGACATAGTGCCGGGTGGGGTCGCGGGCCGGAGAAGGGGATGGTCGTTCCGGGGGCTGGCGTTGACGTCCGGGGGAACGTTTACGGTCGTTGCCGGAAGTGCGGGAGGAGCGGGTTCAGCATGCGGATCGGGGAGTTGGCGGAGCGGGCGGGGACGACCACGCGGGCGTTGCGGTACTACGAGCAGTTGGGGTTGTTGCCGGCCCGGCGGGCGGGCAACGGGTACCGGGCGTACGACGAGGGGGACCTGCGGCTGCTGCGGGAGATCCGGATGCTGCAGGACTTCGGGTTCGGGCTGGAGGAGACCCGGCCGTTCGTGGAGTGTCTGCGGGCGGGGCACCCCGAGGGGGACTCGTGCCCGGCCTCGCTGGAGGTGTACGAGCGCAAGCTCGCCGAGTTGGACGACTGCCTCGCGCGACTGCAGGACGTGCGGGCGCGGGTGGCCGGTCAGTTCGAGCGGGCGGTGCGGGCGCGGGACGACCTCGCGGCTTCCGAGCAACCACCACTGTGTGAACTGGCGAAGGAGTAGGCGATGGTGCAGATCGCGGGTGTGCCGGCGGTGACGGACGAGACGTTCGCCGCGGAGGTGTTGGCGGCCGAGGGGCCGGTGCTGGTGGACTTCACGGCGGACTGGTGCCCGCCGTGCCGGATGATGGCGCCGGTGCTGGCGGACGTCGCGCGGGAGGAAGGGCATCGGCTGCGGGTGGTGAGCGTCGACGTGGACCACAATCCGCGGACCCAGGCGGCGTACGGCGTGCTGTCGATGCCGACGTTGATGGTGTTCCGGGGCGGGCAGCCGGTGCGGTCGGTGGTGGGGGCGCGGGCGAAGGCCCGGCTGCTCCGGGAGCTGGAGGACGTGCTGTAGGCCGTGGGCCAGGCGATGTGCTGGAGCCCGTGGGCTAGGCCGGGACGGGTTCGGTGACGGTCTCGGGTTCGGCGGCCTGCTTGGCGCGGTCCTTGGCCTCGCGGCGGGCGAGGATCCAGACGCCGACCGGGATCATCGCCGTGAACAGCCACCACTGGATGGCGTAGGCCATGTGCGGGCCGATGTCGGAGTGGTTGGGCTCGGGGATCAGCTCGGGCTGGTCGGCTGGGGCCGGGGTGGTGGCGGCGAGTTCGAGGTAGCCGCCGAGGAGGGCGGTGCCGCTCTCCTTGGCCTGCTCGTCCGTGTTGATCAGGTTGAACTGGCGGTCGGGCAGGCCGGCGCGGTCCTTGATGCCGCTGGCGCCGTAGGTCTCCTCGGCGCGCAGACGGCCGGTGAGGGTGACCTCGCCGGTCGGGGCGGCCGGGACGGGCGGGTACTGGGTGGCGCCGTCGCCGGAGGCGACCCAGCCGCGGTTGACCAGGACGGTGCCCTTGCCGTCGGAGAGCTTCAGCGGGGTCACGACGAAGTAGCCGATGCTCCCGTTGGAGTCGGTCCGCTTGCGGACCACGAACTCGTGCGCCACGTCGTACCGGCCGGTGGCGGTCACCGCGCGCCAGGTCAGGTCCCTGGGGACCGCGAACCCGGCGGTCGGCGACAGGGTGTCGAAGGGCACCGGGGCGGCCGTGAGGGCCTTGCCGATCAGCTCGTTCCGGGCCACCCGCGCCTCGTGGCGGTGCAGCTGCCAGAAGCCCAGCTTGATCGTCGCGGGGATCAGCAGCAGAGCGATCAGCATGGTGATCAGCCACTGGCGGGTCAGCAGAAAACGGTACACATGGGAACGGTACGCCGACCTCACAACGGGCTCACGTACCGGGGTGCGGGGCGACCT
Source organism: Kitasatospora sp. NPDC034035 (assembly GCF_055575755.1). Classification (NCBI taxonomy): domain Bacteria; kingdom Bacillati; phylum Actinomycetota; class Actinomycetes; order Kitasatosporales; family Streptomycetaceae; genus Kitasatospora; species Kitasatospora sp. NPDC034035. Next base: position 191,540 of record NZ_JBVISA010000015.1, read on the forward strand.
CACGCAGCAGCTGGAGGAAGGCGTCCTCGGTGACCACCGGGGTGCCGACCTCGCGGGCCTTGCGGGCCTTGCCGCTCCAGCTGTCCGGCTCGTTGGTGACGAGCAGGCTGGTGAGGCGGCTCACCGAGCCGGCGATGTGCAGGCCGGCCTCGACGGCGCGGTCCTCGAGGAGTTCGCGGTCGGTCGAGGTGTCGCCGGTGAAGGCCACCCGCATGCCCTGGACCAGCGGCTTTCCGTCCAGCCAGCGCCCGGGGTTGGGGTACGGGCAGGGCGGGCGCTTCTTGGCCTGGCGGTAGCTCGCGCCGGTCCAGGAGGCGCGGCCGGGGGCGGCGGGCTCGTCCTCGCCGAGGTCGGTGACGGCGACGCAGTTCTGCAGCGGCAGCGGGACGCCGCCGAGGCGGGCGAGGTGCAGGCTGGGGCGGAAGGCCTCGGCGAGCACCCGGGCGTCGTCCAGGGCGTTGTGGGCGTGGCGCTGCTGGACGCCGAAGTGGGCGGCGAGCGAGGACAGCTTGCCGTTGGGCAGCGGCAGACGCAGGTCGCGGGAGAGGACCATGGTGCACAGCCGCTGCTCGACCGGGGCGCGCAGGCCGGCCCGGGAGAACTCGCGGGAGATCATGTTCCAGTCGAAGAGCGCGTTGTGCGCGACCAGGACCCGGCCGCGCAGCCGGTCGGCGAGCTCGTCGGCGACCTGCGGGAAGGTCGGGGCGGCGGAGAGCAGCTCGGTGGTCAGGCCGTGGATCCAGACCGGTCCCGGGTCCCGCTCGGGGTTGACCAGGGTGTACCAGTGGTCGGTGACCTCGCCGTCCGGGTCCAGCTGGTAGACGCCCGCCGAGATGACGCGGTCCGAGCGGCCGAGGCCGGTGGTCTCGACGTCGACGACCGCGAAGCCCTCGTCGGGGGCGGCGGAGCGCTGGGCGGGGACCGGGGCGGTCCTCGGCGCGGGCTGGATCGGTTGCATGGTCCAACAGGATAAGGGGCGCCGCGGAGGGGCCTGGCCGGAATGTTCCGACCGACCGGCCGGAATAGAGTGGTCGGCGGGGGTGTCGTACACCTGGTCGAGATCGTTTCAGCGAAGGAACAGCGCATGCGTGCCACCGTGATTCACGGCCCCAACGACATCCGGATCGAAGACGTACCGGACCCGGTGATCCAGCATCCGACGGACGTGGTGCTCCGCGTGGTGAACGCCTGCATCTGCGGCAGCGACCTGTGGGCCTACCGCGGCGTGGCCCAGCGGGTGGCCGGACAGCGGATCGGGCACGAGTTCCTGGGCGTGGTCGAGGAGGCCGGCGCCGAGGTGCGCGGCTTCGCCAAGGGCGATCTGGTGGTGGCGCCGTTCGTCTGGTCGGACGGGACGTGTGATTTCTGTCGCGAAGGCCTGCAGACCTCCTGCCCGCACGGCGGGTTCTGGGGGCAGGTCGGCTCGGACGGCGGCCAGGGCGAGGCGGTGCGGGTGCCGTTCGCGGACGGGACGCTGGTGAAGCTGCCGAAGGAGGCGGCGGGCGACGAGAAGCTGCTGCCCGGGCTGCTGGCGCTGTCGGACGTGATGGCGACCGGGCACCACGCGGCGGTCTCGGCGCGGGTGCGGCCCGGGGCGACGGTCGCGGTGGTCGGCGACGGCGCGGTGGGCCTGTGCGGCGTCCTGGCGGCGCACCGGCTGGGCGCGGGCCGGATCATCGCGCTGGGCCGGCACACCGCCCGGACCGAGCTGGCCCGGCGCTTCGGGGCGACGGACGTGGTGGCCGAGCGCGGGGACGCCGCCGTCGAGGCGGTCAAGGAGCTGACCGGCGGCCAGGGCGCGCACGCGGTGCTGGAGGCGGTCGGCACCGAGGAGTCGATGCGGACGGCCATCTCGATCACCCGGGACGGCGGCGCGGTCGGGTACGTCGGCGTGCCGCACGGCGGCAGCGCGGGCGTGGACATCGGTCAGATGTTCGGCCGAAACGTTTCGCTGAACGGTGGCGTCGCGCCGGCCCGCGCGTACATCCCCGAGCTGCTGCCGGACGTGCTCTCCGGGGCCATCGAACCGGGCCTGGTCTTCGACCGCACGGTCGGCCTGGACGGCGTGCCGGACGGCTACCGGGCGATGGACGACCGCTCGGCGCTGAAGGTCCGAATCGCCTTCTGACGCATCGTCAAGAGGGGCGGCACCGTTGGTCGGTGCCGCCCCTCTTCGCATGGGGCGGGGGTGGTCCGAAGTGACGCGGGTGGTGGTTTTCGGCCATTCGGATGGCGCGAGGGGGTGAACGACCGGCTGATCGCGGTCAACCCCTTTCGGGGCGGGCACGACGCTCCTAGCATTGCGCGGCGCGCCCGCGACATGTGACGCCCCTCACGCTCGATCGTTCCCCCCGTGTGACAGCTACGCCGAAGGAGTGAGGAGAAAGAGTGGATTCGCCGCCGATCACCACTTCCACTACGGAAGTCCAACTCATCGACGACAGCGAGGAGTTCCGTACCCTGCGGCGCTCGTTCCGGAGCTTCGCCTTCCCGGTCACCATCGGCTTCGTGCTCTGGTACCTGCTCTACGTCCTGCTCTCCTGCTACGCCCCCGGCCTGATGCGCGCCAAGGTCGCCGGGCACGTCAACGTGGCCCTGGTACTCGGGCTGCTGCAGTTCGCCACCACCTTCGCGATCGCCGCCTGGTACGCCCGCTACGCGGACCGGCGGATCGACCCGGCCGCCACCGCGATCCGCGAGGCGCACGGCGCCGTCCTCCATGCCCCCCGGGAGTCCGCCGAATGACATTGCTCGCCAGCTCCGCCACCGAGCACCGCGGCCTGACGATGACCCTGTTCGGGGCCTTCGTGCTGGCCACCCTGGTCATCACCGTCTGGGCCGGGCGGCAGAACCGCAGCGCCGCCGACTTCTACGCCGGCGGCCGTGGCTTCACCGGCTTCCAGAACGGCCTGGCCATCTCCGGCGACTACATGTCCGCGGCCTCCTTCCTCGGCATCGCCGGGCTGATCGCGCTCAACGGCTACGACGGCTTCCTGTACTCGATCGGCTTCCTGGTCGCCTGGCTGGTCGCGCTGCTGCTGATCGCCGAGCCGCTGCGCAACTCCGGCCGGTTCACCATGGCGGACGTCCTCGCGTTCCGGATGCGCCAGCGCCCGGTGCGCACCGCGGCCGGCGTGTCCACCATCGTGGTGTCGATCTTCTACCTGCTCGCCCAGATGGTCGGCGCCGGGGCGCTGGTGGCCCTGCTGCTGGGGGTCACCGGGGAGGGCGCCAAGCGGTGGACCATCCTCGCGGTGGGCGCGCTGATGATCATCTACGTAGTGATAGGGGGCATGAAGGGCACCACCTGGGTGCAGATCGTCAAGGCGGTGCTCCTGATCGCCGGCGCCGCGCTGATGACCGTCCTGGTGCTCGCCAAGTACCACTTCAACCCCTCGGAACTGCTCGGCGCGGCCGCCTCCGCGAGCGGCAAGGGCTCGGCCTTCCTCGAACCCGGGCTGAAGTACGGGGCCACCAACACCTCCAAGCTCGACTTCATCAGCCTCGGGATCGCGCTGGTGCTCGGCACCGCCGGCCTGCCGCACATCCTGGTCCGCTTCTACACCGTCCCCACCGCCAAGGCGGCCCGGAAGTCGGTGCTCTGGGCGATCGGCATCATCGGCGTCTTCTACCTGATGACCCTGGCACTCGGCTTCGGCGCGGCGGCGCTGGTCGGCCGCAGCGGCATGGTGGCCGTCGAGGGCAAGACGCCGTCCGGGAACACCGCGGCGCCACTGCTCGCCGAGCAGCTCGGCGGCGGGGCCGGCACCACCGGCGGGGCGATCATGCTCGCGGTGATCTCGGCGGTCGCCTTCGCCACCATCCTCGCCGTGGTGGCCGGGCTCACCCTCGCCTCCTCGGCCTCCTTCGCGCACGACCTGTACGCCAACGTGATCCGGCGCGGCAAGGCGAGCGAGAAGGAGGAGGTGCGGTCGGCGAAGTGGGCGGCCGTGGCGATCGGCGCGGTCGCCATCGTGCTCAGCCTCTACGCGGGCAAGCTCAGCACCGCCGCCCTGGTGGCGCTCGCCTTCGCGGTGGCCGCCTCGGCGAACCTGCCGACCCTGCTCTACTCGCTGTTCTGGAAACGCTTCACCACCGTCGGCGCGGTCAGCTCGGTCTACGCCGGTCTGATCTCCTCGGTCGTGCTGGTGATCTTCTCCCCGGTGCTGTCCGGTGCCAAGAACTCCCTCTTCCAGGGCGTCGACTTCCACTGGTTCCCACTGGAGAACCCCGGCCTGGTCTCCATCCCGATCGGCTTCCTGGCGGGCTGGCTCGGCACCCTGCTGTCCAGGGAACGTCCCGACCCGGCGAAGTACGCTGAACTGGAGGTCCGCTCGCTGACCGGACTGGGCGCCCATTGATCATCCCGTGATGACTATGCTGGCCCGGCCCGCCGTGACGGTGGCCGGGCCGGCCGCATTTCGGGAAGGACGCACGTGCTGCTCGACACCTTCGGACGACAGGCCGTCGACCTGAGGGTCTCCCTCACGGACCGGTGCAACCTGCGTTGCACCTACTGCATGCCGGAGGAAGGCCTGCAGTGGCTGGCCAAACCGGACCTGCTGACCGACGAGGAGATCGTCCGGCTGGTCACGGTCGCCGTGCGGGACCTGGGCGTCCGCGAGGTCCGCTTCACCGGCGGCGAACCGCTGCTGCGCCCCGGGCTGGTCGCCGTCGTGGCCGCCTGCGCGGAGCTGGAACCGCGCCCCGAGCTCTCGCTGACCACCAACGGCATCGGGCTGGCCCGCACCGCGACCGCGCTGCGCGAGGCCGGCCTCGACCGGGTCAACGTCTCACTGGACACCCTCGACCCCGAGGTCTTCCACACCCTCACCCGCCGTCGGCGCCACCAGGACGTGCTTGACGGGCTGGCTGCCGCCGAGGCCGCCGGGCTGGCGCCGGTGAAGCTGAACGCGGTGCTGATGCGCGGCGTCAACGACCACGAAGCGGCCGACCTGCTGGCCTGGTGCCTGGAACGGGACTACGAGCTGCGCTTCATCGAGCAGATGCCGCTGGACGCCCAGCACGGCTGGGACCGCACCTCGATGGTCACCGCGGAGGAGATCCTCGAACTGCTCCGCGCCCGCTTCGCGCTCACCCCGGAGCCGTCCGCCCGCCGGGGCGCGGCGCCCGCCGAGCGCTGGCTGGTGGACGGCGGCCCGGGCCGGGTGGGCGTGATCGCCTCGGTCACCCGCCCGTTCTGCCGCGCCTGCGACCGTACCCGGCTGACCGCCGACGGCCAGGTGCGCAACTGCCTGTTCGCGACGGGCGAGACCGACCTGCGCACCGCGCTGCGCTCGGGCGCGGACGACGCCGAGCTGGCCGAGCTGTGGCGGGCGGCGATGTGGGGCAAGAAGGCCGGGGCCGGGATCGACGACCCGGAGTTCCACCAGCCCGAGCGGCCGATGTCCGCGATCGGCGGCTAGAGCGGGGCAGGGCTCGGCGGTCAGGAAGCGGTGCCGGGCCCGGGGGTCCAGTCGGCGAAGGCGACGACCTCCTTGAGGAAGCCGCGCACGCCGAGGAACTGGGACAGGTGCTCGCGGTGCTCGTCGCAGGCGAGCCAGGTCTTGCGGCGGTCCGGGGTGTGCAGCTTGGGGTTGTTCCACACCAGCACCCAGCCGGCGTCCGCCCGGCAGCCCTTGGCGGAGCAGATCGGCGTCTGCGGGGTGTCCATCGGGCCGTCCTCAGCGATAGGCGGGAAGTCTGCACCGCCAGTCTGTCACGCCCGGTAGGCACGCCCGTCGGGGCGACCGGGTGCGGGCATGGCGACGCCGGGCAGCCACGGGGGGAGCTGCCCGGCGTCGGTCCGTCGCTCCGACGGGGGATGCGGAGCGCGTACGCAGTATGTCACGCCAGGACCCTCGGTTGGGGAGGTCTTGCATGATTAATCTGAGCTTCTTTTGAGCTTTCGCCTAGCCGCTTGAGGATGAAGCGGGGTGAAACGGACGGTCAGTTCACGTCCTGTGAAGGATCGGTGGCAGCGGCCTTTGCCTCTCCTGTACCGGCAGCCCCACCTGCCCCACCTGCCCCACCCGCCCCACCCTTCCCGCCGGGTCCCAGCATCAGCGGGGTCTCCGACGGGAACTCGAAGGCGCTCGGCAGACCCGGGGCCCGCTCCCGGCCCGCGTTGGCGACCAGCACGGCGAAGTACGGCAGCAGCACGCCGCCCGCGAGCGCCCCGAACGCCAGCCAGCGCTGGACGTCCCACAGCACCACCGCGAGCAGCACGCAGAGCGTGCGGACCAGCATCGAGATGACGTAGCGGCGCTGGCGTCCCCGGACGTCCTCGGTGAGGCTGCTGCGCGCCCCCGTGATCCGGAAGACCTGCCCGCCGTCGGCGCTCTTGCCCATGTGTCCTACCGCCCTCGTCACGCACTCGCGCGCCTGGCCGGCGCGGCCTCCTCACGGTACGCCCGGGAGGTCGCGGCGACGAGGCCGGGTGGGGCGGACCCACCCGGTCGGGTACCCGAAGGGCCTGTCCGGCGGACAGGCCCTTCGGGTGTGGCGGGCTGTGTGCCGGGCTGCGGGTGCAGGCTACGAGCGCCGGGAGAGGTACTGCGGGGGTACGGCGTCGGTGAGCCAGACGCCGTTCTCGCTGAGCCGGAACTCGTGGCCGGCCGCCGTCATCGCGGCCGCGTTCACCGTCAGCACCACCGGGCGGCCGTGCCGGGCGCCGACCCTGGTCGCCGTCTCGGTGTCGGCCGAGAGGTGGACGTCCTGGCGGGTCATCGGGCGCAGGCCCTCGCGGAAGATCGCCGCGAGGTGCCGGTCGGCGGTGCCGTGGTAGAGCACGTGGGGCGGCACGGCGGCGGCCAGACCGAGGTCGACCGCCACCGTGTGGCCCTGGTTCGCGCGGATCGAGAGACCGTCCGGCGAGTAGCCGAAGCGGCGCTTGTTGTTGGTGGCCACCAGGTGGTCCAGTTCGGCCCGGGTGAGCGGCCTGCCCTTGGCCGCGAGCGCGGCGAGCAGTTCGTCGACCCGGACCCAGCCGGACCCGTCCAGCGTGACCCCCACCAGCCCGGGCTCGTGCCGCAGGATGCGCGACAGCATCCTGCTCGACCTGACCAGCCGTTTCTCGTCCATCATGTCTCTCGTATCCCCCCGTTGGCCAGCGGCTAAGAGGCCTGGCTGACCGAACTCATGTTGAAGTCCGCGACACGCACGGGTGGCATCGCGGCGCGGGTGAAGTCGTCGCTCCACTCGCGGGGCAGGCAGCGTTCGGTGCGGCCCACCTCGGTGATCCGGTCGAGCAGGTCCACCGGGGACTCGTTGAACCGGAAGTTGTTGACCGCGCCGACGACCTCGCCGTTCTCCACCAGGTAGACGCCGTCCCGGGTGAGGCCGGTGAGCAGCAGCGTCGCCGGGTCCACCTCCCGGATGTACCAGAGGCAGGTGAGCAGCAGGCCGCGCTCGGTGCGGGCGATCATCTCGTCCAGGGTCGGCGCCGACTCCTGGCCGGCCGTCTCCAGGACGAGGTTGTCGATGGCCGGGCGCACCGGAAGTCCGGTGAGGCCGGCCGAGTGGCGGCTGGTGACCAGCTCGTTCAGCACGCCCTCGCGGATCCACTCGGTGGCGGCGAGCGGGTCGCCGTTGTCGAAGACCGAGACGTCCCCGCCGGTGGAGTGGGTGAGCACGAACGGCGGGGCCTGCAGACCGGGTTCCCGCGGGTCGGAGCGCAGCGTGAGCGGCAGGCCGCTGAGCTTGTCGCCGATCCGGGTGCCCCCGCCGGGCTTGGAGAAGACCGTCCGGCCCTCGTGGGCGTCGCGGCCGCCGCAGCACCAGCTGAGGTAGACCATCAGGTCGGCGACGGCCGAGGGCGGCAGCAGCGTCTCGTAGCGGCCGGCCGGCAGGTCCACCTTGCGGGCGCCCCAACCGAGGCGCTTGGTCAGCTCGGTGTGCAGGGCGGTGACGTCGATGTCGGTGAAGTCCCGGGTGGCGGCGCCGACCCAGGCCGAGCCGGACAGGTCGGCGGTCTTGGCGTTGAACTCGACCATGCCGGTGGGCTGGTCGTGGCGCAGCCGCAGGCCGGTGGAGGTGCCCAGGTAGCTGGAGGTCAGCTCGTAGCGGGCGAAGCCGTACAGCAGCTCGCCCTGGGCGGCGGCGCGGGCGAAGGCCTCGCCGAGGGCCGGGCCGAAGGCGTCGAAGACCGCGATCGAGGTCTCGGCGGGCGGCTCGGTGAAGTCCGGGGAGGCGGGCCGGTCGGTGACCAGGGGCTGGGCGTCCTCGGCCGGGCCGGCCGCGCGGGCGGCCTCCTCGGCGGCCCGCACCAGGTCCTCGACGTCCTCCGGGGTGACGGCCTCGCGGGAGACCACGCCGGAGGCGGTGCCCTCGGCGCCGGCCACGGTGGCGATCACGGTCAGCCGGCGGCCGCGGGTGACGCCGTTGGTGGTCAGGGCGTTGCCGGCCCAGCGCAGGTTGGCGGTGGAGTCCTCGTCGGCGATCACCACGCAGCCGTCGGCGCGGGAGAGGCCGAGCGCCAGCTCGACGAGTTCGTGGGGCTGCATCGCGGTCATCAGTGACCCGCCTCCTGCTGGGTGTTGAGCACGTTGACGTTCCGGAACAGCGCCGACGGGCAGCCGTGGCTGACGGCCGCGATCTGGCCGGGCTGCGCCTTGCCGCAGTTGAAGGCGCCGCCGAGCACGTAGGTCTGCGGGCCGCCGACCGCCGCCATCGAGCCCCAGAAGTCGGTGGTGGTGGCCTGGTACGCGAAGTCCTTGACCTGGCCGGCGAGTTCGCCGTTCTTGATGGCGTAGGCGCGTTGCCCCGTGAACTGGAAGTTGTAGCGCTGCATGTCGATCGACCAGGAGCGGTCGCCGACGATGTACAGGCCGTTCTCCACCCCGGCGAACAGGCCCTCGGTGTCCGGGCCGTCGGCGGCGGGCCGGAGTGAGACGTTGGCCATCCGCTGCACCGGGACGTGCGCCGGGGAGTCCGCGAAGGCGCAGCCGTTGGAGCGCTCGAAGCCCTTCAACTTGGCCATGCCGCGGTCCAGTTGGTAACCGACCAGGATGCCGTCCCTGACCAGGTCCCAGGACTGGGTGGCGACGCCCTCGTCGTCGTAGCCGATGGTGGACAGGCCGTGCTCGGCGGTGCGGTCGCCGGTGACGTGCATCAGGTCGGAGCCGTACTCGAGGGTGCCGAGCCGGTCGAAGGTGGCGAAGGAGGTGCCGGCGTAGGCGGCCTCGTAGCCGAGCGCGCGGTCCAGCTCGGTGGCGTGGCCGATCGACTCGTGGATGGTCAGCCAGAGGTTGGACGGGTCGAGGACCAGGTCGTAGCGGCCGGCCTCGACGCTCGGGGCCTTCATCTTCTCGGCCAGCAGGACGGGCAGTTCGGCGAGTTCGGCGTCCCAGTCCCAGCCGGTGCCCGTCACGTACTCGTAGCCGCGGCCGACCGGCGGGGCCAGGGTGCACATCGAGTCGAAGGCGCCGGTGCGCTCGTCGACCGAGGTGGCCTCCAGGTCGGCGTGGAGCCGGATCCGCTGCTGGGTCGTCATGGTGCCCGCGGTGTCCGCGTAGAACTTGTTCTCCTGGACGGTCAGCAGGGCCGCCCGGACGTGCGAGACGCCCTCGGCGGCCAGCAGCCGGGAGCTCCGCTCGGCGAGCAGCGCGGTCTTCTCCGCGTCCGGCACCTCGAAGGGGTTCACCTCGTACGAGGAGACCCAGGTGACGTCCCGGTGGACCGGCTCGTCGGCCAGCTCGACCCGCTCGGCGGAGCCGGCCGCCCGGCTGATCCCGCCCGAGAGGCGGGCCACCGCGACGGCCTGCTCGGCGACCTTCGCCGCCGAGGCGGTGGTGAGGTCCACGCCGGCGGCGAAGCCCCAGGCGCCGTCCAGCAGGACCCGGACGGCGAAGCCCAGCTGCACGCTGTCGGAGGTGCCGGCCGGCCGGGCGTCGCGCAGCCGCCAGGAGGCGCTGCGGATCCGCTCCAGACGGAAGTCGGCGTGGCTCGCGCCGAGCTCGCGGGCCCGGGTGAGGGCGGCGTCGGCGAGGGTGCGCAGCGGCAGGGCGAGGAACAGCGGGTCGACGGCGCGCCCGTGCGGCGCGCCGGCACGATCGGCCGGAGGGATCGGAGGCAATCGGGCTCCCAGGTCGCGGAGGGTGGCGGTGCGGCGCCACAGGGGCGCCCGCACCGCATCATTTCCCGTCCACCGGGTTTCCGGCCAGCGCATTTCGCCCGGTGCGCTGCGGTTTCCGCCCGTACGGTCCGTCGGCAGCGGCCGTCCTGAGGGCGGTGGTGAGGGCGGTGGTGAGGGCGGTCGTGAAGGCCGCCCTGAGGGCCGTCATGAGAGCCGTCCGGGGGAGGCGTCAGCCGACGGACTCCCACCAGCCGTCGAGCTCCGGCGGGTTGTCGACGTCCACCCGCTCGCCGGGACGCGGCACGGCCAGCGGGACGGCGTGCTCCTTGGCCTCCTTCACCAGCCGCTCGACCGGCTCGGCCCACCGGTGCAGGCCGAGGTTGAAGGTGCACCAGTGGACGGGCACCAGCAGGCCGGCCGTCAGGTCCCGGTGGGCGAGGACGGCGTCCTCGGGGGTCATGTGGATGTCCGACCAGGCCTCGTCGTAGGCGCCGATCTGGACCAGCGCGGCGTCGAAGGGGCCGTGCTGCTCGCCGATCCGGGCGTAGCCCTCGAAGTAGCCGGAGTCGCCGGTGTAGAAGACCTTGCGGTTCGGGCCGGCGATCACCCAGGAGCCCCAGAGGGTGGTGTTGCGGGTCAGGCCGCGGCCGGAGAAGTGGTGCGCGGCGGTCAGGGTGAGCACCAGCTCGCCCAGGTTGCAGGTCTCGTCCCAGTCCAGCTCGATGATCCGGTGCTCCGGGACGCCCCAGCGGCGCAGGTGGGAACCGATGCCGAGCGGCACCGCGAAGGGCGCGGACTGGCTGCGCACCAGGCGCTTGACCGTCGCCATGTCCAGGTGGTCGTAGTGGTCGTGCGAGATCAGCACCGCGTCGACCGGCGGCAGCTCCTCCAGCTCGACCGGCACCGGGTGCAGCCGCTTGGGGCCGACGTGCGCGGCGGGGGAGCAGCGGTCGCTCCAGATCGGGTCGAGGAGCACCCGGAAGCCCTCGATCTCCACCAGCGCGGAGGCGTGCCCGTACCAGGTGATCTCCACGCCTTCGGCGGCCGGACCTGGCGGGGTGGCCGGACGGACGGTCGGCACCGGGTGGGCGGGGACGCGGCCCTCGCGCTCGAAGAGCATCCGGCGGGCGGTGGCGCCGTCGAAACCGGGGGCGCCGGCGGTGCGGGCGAGCGTGGAGGGCGCGTTGTGGAAGACGCCGTCGCGGTACTGCGGGGAGTTGCGCACCCGCTCCTCGCGCTCGCCGTCCGGCCGCCGCCCGAACGCCGCGGGCAGGTCGCGCAGCGACCAGGCGGCCGCGCCCAGGCCGGCCGCCAGGGCGGTGAGGGCCAGCAGTCGTCCGCGTCGGGGGGTGTTCCCGGGCCGTGCCTTGGTCATCCGCTCTGCCTTCGTCGCTCGCCGGGATGGTCGGGGGGGAACGGTACCGCCCGCCCCGGGCCGGTCCGTACCACGGGGGCAACGGGTGCGCCCGCCCGTGTTGTTCCCGCACAGTCGCCCCGATCCGGGCAGCGCCCGGGCCTGGGGCGGTGTCGCCGGGCCCGGCCGTGGTGGCGGGCGTGGTTGTCGGATTGCGACAGTTCCTTCGGTGCGGCGCTGTGGGAGCCCGATGCGCCGCCGCCGCCGACCGCCCGATAGCGTCACACTGCGTACGCATTCCGATGTACGCGCTCACACATGGAGAGAGGTGGATCGTTGAGCCGCTCGGTTCTCGTCACCGGAGGAAACCGGGGCATCGGCCTCGCGATCGCCCAGGCCTTCGCCGAAGCAGGCGACAAGGTGGCCATCACCAGCCGCTCGGGTGAGGTGCCCGAAGCCCTGGTGAAGTACGACGTCCTCGCGGTCCGCTGCGACATCACGGACGCCGCGCAGGTCGACGCCGCCTTCACGGAGATCGAGCAGAAGCACGGCGCGGTCGAGGTGCTGGTCGCCAACGCGGGCATCACCAACGACACCCTGCTGCTGCGCATGTCGGAGGAGGACTTCACCTCCGTCGTGGACACCAACCTGACCGGCACCTTCCGGGTGGTCAAGCGCGCCTCCAAGCTGATGATGCGCGCCAAGAAGGGCCGCGTCGTGCTGATCTCCTCCGTGGTGGGCCTGTCCGGCTCGCCGGGCCAGGCCAACTACGCCGCCTCGAAGGCCGGCCTGGTGGGCTTCGCCCGGTCGCTGGCGCGCGAACTCGGCCCGCGCAACATCACCGTCAACGTGGTCGCCCCCGGCTTCGTCGACACCGACATGACCGCCGTGCTCAGTGACGAGCGCCGCGCGGAGATCGTCGCGGGCGTGCCGCTGGGCCGCTACGCGGCGCCCGCCGAGGTCGCCTCCACCGTGCGGTTCCTCGGGTCGGACGAGGCCGCGTACATCACTGGAGCCGTCATTCCCGTCGACGGCGGATTGGGCATGGGTCACTGATCATGAGTGGAATCCTCGAAGGCAAGCGGATCCTGATCACCGGCGTGCTGATGGAGTCCTCCATCGCGTTCCACACCGCCAAGCTCGCGCAGGAGCAGGGCGCGGAGATCATCCTCACCGCCTTCCCGCGCCCGAGCCTGACCGAGCGGATCGCCAAGAAGCTGCCGAAGCCGGTCAAGGTGCTGTCGCTGGACGTGTCCAGCCCCGAGGACCTGGCGGGCATCGCCGACCAGGTCCGCGAGCACCTGCCGACCCTGGACGGCATCGTCCACTCGATCGGCTTCGCCCCGCAGGACGCCCTGGGCGGCAACTTCCTGGACACCCCGTGGGAGTCCGTGGCCACCGCCATGCACGTCTCGGCGTACTCGCTGAAGTCGCTGACCATGGCGCTGCTGCCGCTGATGCAGGACGGCGGCTCGGTGGTCGGCCTGACCTTCGACGCGCAGTTCGCCTGGCCGCAGTACGACTGGATGGGCCCGGCCAAGGCCGCCCTGGAGTCGACCAGCCGCTACATGGCGCGCTACCTGGGCCCGCGCGACATCCGCTGCAACCTGGTCTCGGCCGGCCCGCTCGGCTCGATGGCCGCCAAGTCCATCCCGGGCTTCGGCGACCTGGCCGACACCTGGAACCACCGCTCCCCGCTGAAGTGGGACATGAGCGACCCGGAGCCGACCGGCCGCGCCGTCGTCGCGCTGCTGTCGGACTGGTTCCCGAAGACCACCGGCGAGATCATCCACGTCGACGGCGGAGTGCACGCCATCGGCGCCTGACGACGCTCCGCCCGTACGCCGCTGCCCGGCACCCCTCCCGTGGGGGTGCCGGGCAGCGGCGTTCCGTCCTGCCGGGGGCTCACGGCGTCACGCCCGGGGCCTCAGGCCTCGGCCGTCGGCCGGGGCCTCACGTCTCGGGCGTCGGCCGGAGCCTCACGTCTCGGCCGTCGCGCAGGCGCCGATGGCGCGGCCGGCCTCGACCGAGGCGCGCTGGGCGTCGCCGGCCCGGATGGCGTCCAGGATGGTGTCGTGGCCGATGTAGCGCTCGGCGATCAGCTCCGGGCCGACGTCGTGCCGCAGGTGGGCGCGGGTGACCTCGCCGAGGTCGGCGTAGACGGCGAGCAGCACGTCGTTGTGGGCGGCGGCCACCACGGCCTGGTGGAAGGCGGCGTCGGCCTGGATGAAGTCCTCGGCGTCGCCGGAGTGCCAGGCGCCCTCCCGGCGGGCCAGCGCGCCGTCCAGCAGCTCCAGGTCGCGCTCGGTGCGGCGCTGGGCGGCCAGGCCGGCCGCCGAGGTCTCCAGCGCCGCCCGCAGCTCGGCGACCTGCGCCTGGTCGGCGTCGGCGAAGCGGCGGTGCATCACCCCGGCCAGCTCGCTGGTGGCCAGCACGTACGTGCCGGAGCCCTGCCGGATGTCGAGCAGGCCGTTGTGGGCGAGGGCGCGGACGGCCTCGCGCACGGTGTTGCGGGCGACGCCCAGCTGCTCGACCAGGGCGGCCTCGGTGGGGATGCGCGAGCCGACCGGCCACTCCCCGGACGTGATCTGGGCGCGCAGCTGCGCGATCACCTGGTCGGACAGCGGGGTGCGCCTCGGCGAGGACAGCGCCACGGTGACTCCTTGCGACTACGGCTCGGGTGGGGCCTGGGTGGAATGTGGCCGGTGGATGAACGGTCGGCACATCATGCCAATTCCGAGGTGCATCAATTCATCCCATCATTCTATGATGGCGCACATGCCCGCAGCAGAGACCACCGCTTCCCCGCGGAACGAGGCCAGGCCGCAGACCGAGCGGCCCGCCGACTCCGCCCCCTCCACCTCCTCCGCCACGTACCTGGGCTGGCTGTTCGCCGTCGCGATCGCCGCCGCCGCCTTCAACCTGCGCCCCGTCGTCACCAGCCTCGGGCCGCTGCTCGACCAGGTCCGCACCGGCCTCGGGATGAACCCGACCCTCGCCGGGCTGCTCACCGCCGTCCCGTCGCTGTGCTTCGGGCTGTTCGGCTTCGCCGCCCCGGCGGCGGCCCGCAGGATCGGCCCGATCGCGGTCGTCACGGCCGGCATGGCCGCCATCACCGCGGGCGTGCTGGCCCGCTCCTTCGCCGGCGGCACCGCGGTGTTCCTGCTGCTGACCGCGCTCGCCCTGGCCGGCGTGGCGGTCTCCAACGTGCTGCTCCCGGTGGTGATCAAGCGGTACTTCCCCGAGAAGGTCGGCCCGATGATCGGCCTGTACTCGATGGCGCTGTCGGCCGGCACCGCGCTGGCCGCCGCCGTCACCGTGCCGCTGACCAGCACCCTCGGCGGCGACTGGCGCTACGGCCTGGGCGTCTGGGCCGCGCTCGCCGCGCTCGCCCTGGTGCTGTGGCTGCCGCTGCTGATCGCCAAGCGCGAGCGCGGCGAGCGGGCGGGGGGCACCGCCGCCCCGGTCAAGCTGCCGATCACCCGCAGCCGTACCGCCTGGGCGCTGGCCTGCTTCTTCGGCCTCCAGGCCACCGGCGCGTACGTGGTGATGGGCTGGCTGCCGAAGATCTTCCAGGACTCGGGCATCGACAAGGGCACCTCCGGGGTGCTGCTCGCGGTCACCATGGTGATCGGCGTGCCGGTCTCCTTCGTGCTGCCCAACCTGGCCGCCCGCCGCGGCGACCAGCGGCTGTTCGTGGTGGTGCTGGCCTCCTGCGGCATCGCCGGGTACGCCGGGCTGGCGCTGGCCCCGGCCGGCGCGCCGTGGGTCTGGGCCGTCCTGGTCGGCCTGTCCAACTGCGCCTTCCCCCTGGTGCTGACCATGATCGGGCTGCGCGCCCGGACGGCGGGCGGGGTGGCCCAGCTGTCCGCCTTCGCCCAGGGCGTCGGCTACCTGATCTCCATCCCCGGCCCGATCCTGATCGGCCGGATCTACCAGGTCACCGGCGAGTGGTACTGGCCGCTGGGCTTCCTGGCGCTGCTGCTGGTGCCGCAGATGCTGTTCGGCCTGCGGGCCGCGCGGGCCCGGCACATCGAGGACGAGGCGGTCCGCCCGGCGGAGCCGGTCAGGGCCTGACCGAGAAGGCCCGGGCCGGTCAAGGCCTGACCAAGAAGGCGGGGCCAGCGAGGGACGGGCGTGTTCGGGATGGGAGGATTCCCGACATGCCCGTTCTTGACCCGAACCCGACCGACGGCCGCAAGCAGCTCGGCCGTATCGCCCTGGCCTTCGTCGGCATCGCGGTGCTGGTGGCGGTGATCGCCACCATCGCCAGCTCGATGGGCTGACGGCCGTCCGACCGAAGCCCGCCCCCGTCCGACCCCCGTCCGACCGCCATTCGAAGTCCCGGTGAACGGGGCATGATGGCGCCCGACACCCGACGGAGTGGCAGCAACCGGGAGCGTCGCGCCGCCGGGCGGCTTTTCTGCCAAGCTTGCTGGGTATGAGCGCCGAAACGCCCCGCAGGATCATCGTTCTCCGCCATGCCAAGGCCGACTGGCCGGACGGCGTGGACGACCACGAGCGGCCGCTGGCCGACCGGGGCCGCCACCAGGCCCCGGAAGCCGGCCGCTGGCTGGTCGATTCCGGCATCAACCCCGAGTACGTGCTCTGCTCCACGGCCCTGCGCGCCCGCGAGACCTGGAAGCTGGCGGTGCACGAGTTGCCCAAGCGGGCCCGCAAGACCGTGTACGAGGACCGGGTCTACGAGGCCCGGCCCGGCGAGATCATCGCCGTCCTCCAGGAGACCCCGGAGGAGTACGCGGACCTGGTGCTGGTCGGCCACAATCCCGGGGTGCTGGGTCTGACCCAGGTGCTGGCCGGTGACGCGGGCGACCGGGACGCGCTGGAGCGGCTGCGCCTCGGCGGGTTCCCGACGGCGGCGATCGCGGTGCTCAGCTTCAGCGGCTCGTGGAAGGGTGTCGAGCCGGGCGTGGCCGAGCTGGTCTCGTACTACACGCCGCCGCAGGACTGATTCCCGGACCGTACGTGAGGGGCGCGCGGATCCGATCCGCGCGCCCCTCACGTACGTCCGTAGGCCCTCCTCGGCGGGCCCCGCTCGGTCGGCCGCTACTCGTCCTCGGTCACTTGCCCTCGACCACTCGTCCTCGGTTACGTGCCCTCGGTCAGTTGTCCTCGGTCGGGGTGCCGTGCAGCGCGTCGGCGGCCTCGACCTCCTCGCGGGTGATGCCCAGCAGGTAGAGCACGGTGTCCAGGAACGGCACGTTCACCGCGGTGTCGGCGGCCTCGCGCACCACCGGCTTGGCGTTGAACGCCACCCCGAGCCCGGCCGCGTTCAGCATGTCCAGGTCGTTGGCGCCGTCGCCGATCGCCACCGTCTGCTCCAGCGGCACCTTCGCCTGCTCGGCGAAGCGGGCCAGCCAGCGGGCCTTGCCGGCCCGGTCCACGATCTCGCCGACCACCCGGCCGGTGAACTTGCCGTCCACCACCTCCAGGGTGTTGGCCGCCGCGAAGTCCAGCCCCAGCTGCTCCACCAGGTGGTCGGTGACCTGGGTGAACCCGCCGGAGACCACCGCGACCTGGAAGCCGAGGCGCTGCAGCGTACGGATCAGGGTGCGCGCGCCCGGCGTGAAGCGGACCTCCGCGCGGACCTTCTCCGTCACCGAGGCGTCCAGCCCGGCCAGCAGCGCCACCCGGGCGTGCAGCGACTCGGCGAAGTCCAGCTCGCCGCGCATCGCCGCCGCCGTCACCTCGGCGACCTGCTCCTCGCAGCCCGCGTGGGCGGCGAACAGCTCGATCACCTCGTCCTGGATGAGCGTGGAGTCGACGTCCATGACCACCAGGCGCTTGGCCCGGCGCTCCAGCCCGGACGCGACCACCGCGACGTCCACCCGCTGGGTGGCCGCCTCCTGGGCCAGCTCGGCCCGCAACTCCTCGGTGGCCACACCGGAGACGGCCAGCTCGACCGCCGTCACCGGGTACTTGGCGAGCCGGAAGACCCGGTCGATGTTGCCGCCCGCCGCGGTGATCCGGGAGGTCAGCGCGGAGACGGCGGCGGCGGTCAGCGGGTGACCGAGCACCGTGACGTGCGAACGGCCCTCGCGGCGCGGCCGGTTGTCGCCGATACCGGAGAGGATCTCGGCCTGGAGCTTCTGCTCGTCCGCCCAGCGGTGGACGGTGGCCCGCAGTCCGCCCTCGGCGTCGGGCGTGGTGGGCGGGGTGACCAGGGCGCACAGCGTGATGCGGCCACGGGTCACGACCTGCTCGATGTCGATGACGTCGACGCCGAAGCCGGCCAACGTCGCGAAGAGGCCGGCGGTGATGCCGGGGCGGTCTTTGCCGAACACCTTGACGAGCAGGGTGCGCTCGTCCGCGGTCCGGGGCTGGGCGGCGGGGAGGGGCTCAGCGGCCAGGGGCGATGCGTTCATGGTGCCTCCCACGCTACCCGTCGGCCGGTGGCCCGAGACCACCTGTCCACCCCGCGGGACGCCGCGGGCCCGCGCTCCGGTAGCAGCCTGGTCACAGTCACCCGGGGCGACTTTCATCGGCGGTCGGCGGGCTGGAATGATGCCCACCGTCAGTCACAGGAACAGCGCACCCCCGGCCGGGGGCCACAATTCGGGGGAACCGAGAGAGCGGGGCAGGCGAGCAGTGCCGCAACTCGTCATTGAGATCAACGGACAGCAGCGGACTCTGGAGCCCGGGCGGTCCTACACCATCGGGCGCAACCCGCAGTCGGACTTCCCGTTCGACGACGCCAGGGTCTCCTGGCACCACGGGACCATCAGCTTCAACGGCAGCGGTTGGCAGCTGGAGGACCACGGCAGCACCAACGGCACGTACGTGGCCGGCGCCCGCACCATGCACGCCCAGCTGTTCCCCGGAGCCGTCGTCAATCTCGGCAACCCGGAGAACGGCCCCCGGCTCGGCTTCTCCGCGCCCGCGCACGCCGCCGCCCCGCACGCCACGCCGATGCACGAGGCCGCCACCAGCCGCGGCCCGGTGCCGCAGCCCCAGCAGCCGGGCTGGCAGCAGCAGGACCCGTACCAGCAGCCGCAGCAGCAGGCCTGGGCGGGTCAGCCGCAGGCCCAGCAGCCGTTCCCGCAGCAGCAGTACGCGCCGCCGGCCCAGCAGGGCGGCTTCCCGCAGCAGCAGGGCTTCCCGGACCAGGGGTTCCCGCAGGACCAGGGCTTCCCGCCGCCGCAGCACGGCGCCGGCGGCGGCCCGCAGCCGACCGTCATCCGCAGCCTGACGTCGGCCATGAACACGATCCGGATCGGTCGCGCGCTCGACAACGACATCGTGGTGTCCGACCTCCAGGTCTCCCGCCACCACGCCGAGCTGCGCCAGCTCCCGGACGGCCGCTACGAGATCGTCGACCTCGGCAGCCACAACGGCATCTTCCTCAACGGCCAGCGGGTGCAGCGTCAGCTGATGGGCCCGCAGGACCGGCTGACCGTCGGCCACTCCGGCTTCGTGCTGGTCGGCGACCAGCTGCAGGAGTTCGTCGACACCGGCGCGGTCTCCTTCTCCGCCCGCCACCTGACCGTCGAGGTCGAGCACAAGGGCGCCAAGAAGATCCTGCTCGACGACGTCAGCTTCGGCGTCCCGGAGAAGTCCCTGGTCGCGGTCATCGGCCCGTCCGGCTCCGGCAAGTCCACGCTGCTGCGCGCCCTCACCGGCTACCGCCCCGCCGACCGCGGCGAGGTGCTGTACGACGGGCGCAACCTCTACAAGCAGTTCGCCGAACTCCGCTCGCGCATCGGCCTGGTGCCGCAGTCCGAGATCCTGCACCGCGAACTCACCGTCCGCAGCGGCCTCAAGTACGCGGCCCGGCTGCGCTTCCCCGGCGACACCGAGGCCAGCGAGCGTGCGGCCCGGATCGACGAGGTGCTGTACGAGCTGCGCCTGGACAAGCGCGCCGACAACAAGATCACCGCGCTCTCCGGCGGCCAGCAGAAGCGCGTCTCGGTCGCCCTGGAGCTGCTCACCAAGCCGTCGCTGATCTTCCTGGACGAGCCCACCTCGGGCCTCGACCCGGGCATGGACCGCGAGGTCATGCAGATGCTGCGCGGCCTCGCCGACGACGGCCGCACCATCCTGGTCGTCACCCACTCGGTGGCCGAACTCGCGCTCTGCGACCGGCTGCTGGTGATGGCGCCGGGCGGTGCGGTGGCCTACTTCGGCCCGCCGGACGAGGCGCTGCACTTCTTCGGGTACGAGACCTGGGCGGACGTCTTCCAGGCCTTCGAGAACTACCCGGAGCACGACTGGGCCGGCCGCTACCGCGGCTCGGTGCACTACCAGCAGTACTCCGCCCCCACCGTCGACGCCGGCGAGGTGCAGCACGTGCAGGTGGCCCAGGAGGCCATCAAGCCGCCGAAGCCGCAGAGCTGGGGCTCCCAGCTGTGGACGCTGATGCGGCGCTACATGTCCGTGCTCGCCTCGGACCGCGGCTTCCTCGCACTGTCGGTGCTGCTGCCCGCGGTCATCGGCGCGGTCAGTGTGCTGATCCCCAACGAACCGGGGCTCGCGCCCAACCCGAAGACGCAGCTCCACCTCAACAGCGGCGCCGCGACGATCATGCTGATCCTGGCGATCGGCGCCTGCTTCTCCGGAGCGGCCAACTCGGTCCGCGAGTTGATCAAGGAACGGGCGATCTACGAGCGAGAACGAGCCACCGGGCTCTCCCGCTCGGCGTACATGATGTCCAAGATCATCGTGCTGGGCTTCTTCAGCGTGATCCAGGGCGCCATCATCTCCGCCGTCGGCTTCCTGCCGCGCAAGCTGCCCGAGCACGGCCTGCTCGTCAAGAACCTGCCGCTCATCGAGATGACCGTCGGCATGATCCTGCTGAGCTTCGCCGCGATGATGTTCGGCCTGATGATCTCCGCACTGGTGAAGACCGCCGAGAAGACCATGCCGCTGCTGGTCATGTTCGCCATCGTCCAGGTCGTCTTCACCGGCTGCCTCTTCCAGATCTTCAGCAAGCCCGGCCTGGAACAGGTCGCCTGGCTGATGCCGGCCCGCTGGGGAACCGGCATCGTCTCCACCACGCTCGACCTGTCCCAGCTCATGGGCCCCTGGAACAAGGACTTCCAGCACCCGAACTACGACCCGCTCTGGAAGCACTCGGTCGCCCAGTGGGCGATCGACGCGAGCGTGCTGATCGTGATCTCGGTCCTCATCGGCATCCTCGTCACCCGGCTCCAGCGCCGGCACGAGCCCGAGGTCATGCAGAAGGGCTGAGCCCCTTCCGAACCGCCGAGGGGCGGCCTTCCCGAACGGGAGGGCCGCCCCTCGGCCTTTGTGGACCCGGCGGCGTTGTGGGCCCAGCGGCCTAGGTCCTCGGACCTGCGTCCGGCGCGGCCGCAGGCGGACGCGAGCGCCCCGGCGGCGGCGGTAGTTTGGCGGTATGCCCAGCACCACCGGAGACCACCTGGCCCACCAGGGCCCGCTGCCCGCCTGCGACCCCTGCCTGTCCGGGATCGAGACCGTCAGCCAGGCCCTGCTCGCCATGAACCGGCACCTGGAGGTCCGCGAGGTGCTGCGCCGCATCACGGCCTCCGCCCGGGAACTGCTCGGCGCCGAGTACGCGGCCCTGGGCGTGCCCGACGACCACGGCGGATTCGCCCAGTTCGTGGTCGACGGCGTCACCGACGAGCAGTGGCGGGCGATCGGCCCGCTGCCCCGCCAGCACGGCGTGCTCGCCGCGATGCTGCACGAGACCGGCCCCATCCGCCTCGCCGACGTCCGCCAGGCACCCTCCTTCGGCGGCTGGCCCTCCGCACACCCCGAGATGGGCGCCTTCCTCGGCATGCCGATCCTGGACACCGACGCGGCCGAGGACGAGTTGCAGGTGATGGGCGTCATCTTCCTCGCCAACAAGCGCGGCGGCGGCCTGTTCACCGACCACGACGAGGAACTGCTGCGGATCCTCGCCGCGCACGCCGCCCTCGCCCTGTCCAACGCCCGGCTGTACGAGCGCAGTCGTGAACTCACCCTGGCCGGGGAGCGCGCCCGGATCGCGCACGACCTGCACGACGCCGTCTCGCAGAAGCTCTTCTCACTGCGCCTCACCGCCAAGGCCGCCGCCAAGCTCGTCGACCGCGACCCGGCCCGGGCCCGCGCCGAGCTCGCCGAGGTCGCCCGGCTGGCCGCCGAGGCCGCCGACGAACTGCGCGCCGTCGTCGTCGAGTTGCGCCCGGCCGCGTTGGAGGAGGACGGTCTGAGCGCCACCCTCGCCTCCCAGGTGCAGGTCCTCGACCGCGCGCACACCGCCGACGTCGCCTTCGCCGCCGACGGTGTCCGCGCCCTGCCGCCCGCCCAGGAGGCCGCACTGCTGAGGGTCGCCCAGGAGGCGCTGCACAACGCGCTGCGGCACTCCGGCGCCGGCCGGGTCACCGTCACCCTGGCCGGGACGCCCGCGCGCGGCGCGGTGCTGCGGGTGCGTGACGACGGGCGCGGCTTCGACCCCGAATCCGTCCGCCGGGCCGGCCGCCACCTCGGCCTGGCCTCGATGCGCGACCGCGCGGCCGCCGTCGGCGGCACGCTCACCCTGGAGTCGGCCCCCGGCCGGGGGACGCTCGTCGAGATGGAGGTCCCCGGTGCCTGAGAGCACACCGTCGATCCGTGTCCTGCTGGTCGACGACCACCAGGTGGTCCGGCGCGGGCTGCGCACCTTCCTGGAGGTCCAGGACGACATCGAGGTGGTCGGGGAGGCCGCCGACGGGGCGGAGGGCGTCGAGCGGGCCCGCGAACTCGATCCCGACGTCGTCCTGATGGACCTCAAGATGCCCGGCGTCGACGGGATCGAGGCGCTGCGCACGCTCAAGGGCGAGGGCAGCCGGGCCCGGATCCTGATCGTCACCAGCTTCACCGAGCACCGCACGATGGTCCCCGCGTTGCGGGCCGGCGCCGCCGGGTACGTCTACAAGGACGTGGACCCGGAGGCCCTGGCCGGAGCGATCCGCTCGGTGCACGCCGGCCATGTGCTGCTCCAGCCGGAGCTGGCCGAGGCGCTGCTCTCCGACGAGGGCCCGCGCGCGCCGCAGGGCCGCGGCGGCACCCTCACCGAACGCGAGCGCGAGGTGCTCGGCCACATCGCCGACGGCCGCTCCAACCGGGAGATCGCGCGCAGCCTGCACCTGTCGGAGAAGACGGTGAAGACCCATGTCTCCAACATCCTGATGAAGCTGGACCTGGCCGACCGCACCCAGGCTGCGCTCTGGGCCGTCCGAAACGGCGAGGCCCGGGAGGGCGCTCGCGGCGCCTGACGGACGGCGCATGGGGGTCCGACGGGCCGACGCCCCGGGCGCACGGGGGCGTCCCGTGCGCGGGGGTCGGATTCCGGCCAGGTACGAGGGCGGTCCCGCGAGCCCTCAGCGGGCCTCGCGCTCGTCCGCGAGGGCGTTGTAGGCGGCCACCTGGGCCCGCCGGGCGGTGCGCCACAGAGGGGCCAGGACGGACTGCCGCGCGGCCATCTCGGAGGCACTGACGGCCGCCCCGTGCCCGCCGGAGGCGATCGACAGCAGGGCGGCCACCTGGCGGGCCGACTCCAGCACCCGGACGGCGCGCGGCGGGTAGCCGGGCGCGAGCAGCTCGGCGTGCCCGCGCCGGCGGTACGCCTCCAGGGCGCGCAGCGCCTCCGGCCCGGCGCCGGCCACGTCCAGCCGGGCGAGCAGCACGGTCGCCTCGCGCAGCCCGTCCGCCAGCTCGCGCTCGGCCTCCTGCAGCGACGGCACGTCCGCCGGCGGCGCGTCGTTCACCTCGGAGCAGCGCCACAGCACGGTCGCCGAGCGGTCCCCGGCCGGGCCGAACACCTCGACCTCCGGCACCAGCCCGAGCGGCACCCCCACCGCCAGGACGGCCTCGCCCACGGCCATGGCGCGCCCGTTGAACGGTGCCGGGCCGGTCAGCCCCAGCGGGTGCCCGGCCGAGGGCAGCGCGAGGCGCAGGCCCCGCACCCCCAGCACCCGCAGTCGGCCCAGCGCCCAGGTCAGCCCGTGCTGCTCGCCCGGCTCGTCCCCGGGCAGCCCGGTCACCCGGTGGCTCTCGTCGGCGCCCAGCACGGCCGCGGCGGCGTTGTCGGGCGGCACCAGGCCCGCCAGCAGGGCGTTGCCCCAGGCGGCCAGCCGCCCCGAACGGGGCTCTTCGTACGGATTGTCGGGAGGAGTCGCGAGCATCCGGCCAGCCTACGGAATCGGCGGTCATCCGCGTGGCGTAGGTTTGCCCATGCGTGTGCGGCGCACCCACCCCGTGCCCACCGGCTGCCGGGGTCGGGCGTGCCGCCCGCACCGACGGCCGAGAATCTTGTTTTTTGGGGAAGGCGTAGGCATGAGCGACGTGCTGGAGCTGGTGGACGTATCCGTGGTCCGGGAGGGGCGCGCGCTGGTCGACCAGGTCTCGTGGTCCATCTCCGAG
Source organism: Kitasatospora sp. NPDC034035 (assembly GCF_055575755.1). Taxonomy (NCBI): domain Bacteria; kingdom Bacillati; phylum Actinomycetota; class Actinomycetes; order Kitasatosporales; family Streptomycetaceae; genus Kitasatospora; species Kitasatospora sp. NPDC034035. The sequence continues at coordinate 215,350 of NZ_JBVISA010000015.1, forward strand.
GGTGAGCGCTGGGTCATCCTGGGCCCGAACGGCGCCGGCAAGACCACCCTGCTGCAGATCGCCTCCTCGTACCTGTTCCCGACCTCGGGCAAGGTCAGCGTGCTGGGCGAGAAGCTGGGCGAGATCGACGTCTTCGAGCTGCGCTCCCGGATCGGCCTGGCCGGCGCCGCCATGTTCGACAAGCTGCCGGCCGAGCAGACCGTGCTGCAGACCGTGCTGACCGCGGCCTACGGCATGACGGTCAGCTGGCAGGAGAGCTACGAGCAGTCGGACGAGTCCCGCGCCCTCGCGCTGCTCGACCGCCTCGGCATGGCCGGCCTCACCGACCGCAAGTTCGGCACCCTCTCCGAGGGCGAGCGCAAGCGCACCCTGATCGCCCGCGCCCTGATGACCGACCCCGAGCTGCTGCTGCTCGACGAGCCCGCGGCCGGCCTGGACCTCGGCGGCCGCGAGGACCTGGTCCGCCGGCTCGGCGCGCTCGCCCAGGACGAGTTCGCCCCGGCCATGGCGATGGTCACCCACCACGTCGAGGAGATCGCCCCGGGCTTCACCCACGTCCTGATGATCCGCCAGGGCAAGGTGCTCACGGCCGGCCCGATCGACACCGAGCTGACCGCCCGTAACCTCTCCAAGTGCTTCGGGCTGCCGCTCACCCTGGAGCGCCACGGCGACCGCTGGTCGGCCCAGGGCCTGCCGCTGGGCTGAGGCCCCGTCCGGCCAGATCCTCCGCCCTGTCTCGGCCCGTCCTTCGCCCGTCCTTCGCCCGTCTCGGGGAGGCTGCCGGAACCGGTCGCACGTGCGACCGGTTTCCGCCCCTCGACCTGCGGGAACTGTCCGCCTCGAAGGCCTTCGCTCCCTAGGATGGACGTGTGGACAGCTGGATCTGGTGGCTCCTGGCCGCCGCAGGGCTCGGCATACCGCTGGTTCTCACCGCGATGCCGGAGTTCGCCATGTTCGCGGTCGGAGCGCTCGCCGCCGCGGGCGTGGCCGGACTGGGCGGGGGAGTGGTCCTGGAGACCATCACATTCCTCGTGGTCTCGGTCGCGCTCGTGGTCTTCGTGCGCCCGATCGCCTACCGGCAGCTGCAGAAGGGCCCGCAGGTCAAGATGGGCATCGAGGCGCTGCACGGCGCCACCGCGGTCGTCGCGGAAACAGTCGACGGGGAAGGCGGCCGGATCAAGCTGAACGGCGAGATCTGGTCGGCCCGCGCGCTCCACCCGGACCAGGTGTACCAGCCCGGGCAGCAGGTCGACGTCGTCGAAATCCAGGGCGCGACCGCCCTGGTCGTCTAGGGGAGAGTCCGTGGAACCCGTCCTTATCGTCCTGGTCGTCCTGGTCGTGGTGGCCTTCATCGCGCTGATCAAGACGATTCAGGTCATCCCACAGGCCAGCGCGGCGATCGTGGAGCGCTTCGGCCGCTACACCCGGACGCTCAACGCGGGGCTGAACATCGTCGTCCCGTTCATCGACCGCGTCCGCAACCGGATCGACCTGCGCGAGCAGGTCGTGCCGTTCCCGCCGCAGCCGGTGATCACCCAGGACAACCTGGTCGTCAACATCGACACCGTCATCTACTACCAGGTGACCGACCCGCGAGCGGCCACCTACGAGGTCGCCAGCTACATCCAGGCCATCGAGCAGCTGACCGTCACCACGCTGCGCAACATCATCGGCTCGATGGACCTGGAGTCCACCCTGACCTCCCGCGAGGTCATCAACGCCGGTCTGCGCGGCGTCCTGGACGAGGCCACCGGCAAGTGGGGCATCCGGGTCAACCGCGTCGAGCTGAAGGCGATCGAGCCGCCGACCTCCATCCAGGACTCGATGGAGAAGCAGATGCGCGCCGACCGGGACAAGCGCGCCGCGATCCTCACCGCCGAGGGCCAGCGCCAGGCGCAGATCCTCAAGGCCGAGGGTGAGAAGCAGGCGGACGTGCTCAGGGCCGAGGGTGAGGCGCAGGCCGCGGTGCTGCGCGCCGACGGTGAGGCGGCCGCGATCCGGACGGTCTTCGAGGCCATCCACGACGGCGACGCCGACCAGAAGCTGCTCGCCTACCAGTACCTGCAGACCCTGCCCGAGCTGGCCAAGGGCGACTCCAACAAGCTCTGGATCATCCCCAGCGAGGTCGGCGACGCGCTCAAGGGCCTCGGCGGCGCCTTCACCGGCCTGACCGGCAACGGCGGCGGGGCCAACGGCGGCGCCGTCGCGGTGCCGAGCGTCCCGAAGGGCGCCCCGGCCACCCAGGTGCCGATCGACCCGGCGTCCGGGCCGCGGCCGGTGGACACCGAGAAGGGTGCCGCCCGTCCCCGGGTGGACCCGACCCGGGAGTACCCCAAGATCGACCCGGAGTGACCGGAGTGACCGGAGTGACCGGAGTGACCGGAGTGACCGGAGTGACCGGAGTGAGCCGACCCTGAGTGAGCGGCTGGGCTGTGCTTCGCCGAGGGCCCGCGGCCGTACGTCTCCCGTACGGCGGCGGGCCCTCGGGCTTTCGTGGCGCTTTTCGTGGCGCCGCTCGTGACGGTGTGGCGTACGTCCCGAATCGTGGGCGGCCCTGGTCGGGCGGGAGGGCGGTCCGGCATGATCCTCTCGGACAGGACCGAGAGGAGAGGTGACCCATGACGCTCTGGGAGGCGATCGCCGTCCTGGTGGCCGGGGTCGGAGCCGGGATGATCAATGTGATCGTCGGCTCCGGTACCCTGATCACCTTCCCGGTCCTGCTCGCCGTCGGCATCCCGCCGGTCACCGCCAACGTCTCCAACTCCTTCGGCCTGGTGCCCGGTTCGCTCAGCGGCGTGATCGGCTACCGCCGCGAACTCGCCGACCAGGGACGCCGGGTGCTGCGCCTGGGCACCGCCTCGCTGCTCGGCGGGCTGCTCGGCGCGCTGCTGCTGATCAAGCTGCCGAGCGGGGCCTTCGACGCGATCGTCCCGGTGCTGATCCTGCTCGCGCTCGTCCTGGTGGTGATCCAGCCCAAGGTGGCCAAGGCCGTCGCCGCCCGCCGCCGGCCCGGCGGCGACCCGGACGGCGGCCCGGTGCTGCTGGCCGGGGTGTTCCTCACCGGCATCTACGGCGGCTACTTCGGCGCCGCCCAGGGCGTCCTGCTGATGGCGCTGATGGGCATGCTGCTGCAGGAGGAACTGCAGCGGATCAACGCGGTGAAGAACGCCCTGGCGCTGATCGTCAACGCCGTCGCCGCGCTGTTCTTCCTGTTCACCTCGACCGTGAACTGGACGGCGGCCGGGCTGATCGCGGTGGGCTCGCTGGTCGGCGGCCTGGTCGGCGCCAAGGTCGGCCGCCGCCTGCCGCCGACCGCGCTGCGCGGGGTGATCGTGGTGGTCGGCCTCGCGGCCGTCACCAAGCTGCTGCTGGCGTGAGCGAAGCCGCTGCCGAGTCGAACGACCGTCAGACCGTAAGAGAGTCAGAGGAGTACGCCATGGCCCTGGAGATGCGCGAGATCTGTGAGCGCTGCGAGGTGTCGCTGACCGCCGACGGCCCCGCCTCGATATGTTCCTTCGAGTGCACCTTCTGCCCGGACTGCACCGAGGCCATGGCCGCCGGCTGCCCCAACTGCGGCGGCGAGCTGGTGGCCCGTCCGCGCCGGAAGGCTGCCTGACCCCGGCCACCGCGGGGTACTCCGGCGCCCCGGAGCACTCCGGACCGACGACGCAGCAGGAGCGCAGCGATGAGCAGCAGGGCACGGCTGACCGAGGACGAGATCACGGCGGCACTGGCGGCGCTGCCGCACTGGACCCGGGAGGGCGACAGCATCGTCCGTAGCGCCGACGCCCCGGACTTCCCGGCGGGGATCCGGGTGGTCGCCGCCGTCGCCGAGCAGGCCGAGGCGCTCGACCACCACCCCGACATCGACATCCGCTGGCGCACCCTGCGCTTCGTCCTGTCCACCCACAGCGCCGGCGGCCTCACCGGCCTCGACTTCACCCTGGCCGCCCGCATCGACGAGGCCCTGCGCGCCGAGTCCGCGGCCTGACGCTCTCGGGCCGGGCCCGGGAACCCACGTCGAGGGCCCGGGTCGTCCCTCCGGACCGGCGTGAGATGCTGACTGCCGCATCGGCACGCAGGCGGGCTCGGAGGGACGAAACGGATGGCGCAGGAGCCCTTCGGAGACGCCCACACCGGGCAGCAGCCGTGGTACCCCCAGGGGCCTTCGGCCCAGGGCCAGCCGGTCCAGGGCCAGCCGGACTGGCAGGGCGACGGGTTCTACGGGCAGCAGCCGCCGGAGCAGGTGCACTGGCAGCAGCCGCAGCAGCAGGCGGGCTACGGCGTGGCCGGGTACGGGCAGCAGTCGCAGTACGACCAGTCCGGCTACGGGCACGCCGGTTACGACCAGAGCGGCTACGACCAGTCCGGGTACGGGCAGACCGGGTACGGGCAGACCGGGTACGTCGAGGGCGGTTACGTCCAGGGGCAGTACAGCGGCCACGAGCAGTACCAGCCGCTCCCGGAGTACGCGCAGTACCCGCAGTACCCGGACCACGCGCAGTACCCGCAGTACCCGGACCACGCGCAGTCTCCGCAGTACCCCGAGCACGCGCAGTCCCTGCAGTACCCCGACCACGCGCAGCAGCCGTACACGCCGTATGCCGGCGGGCAACAGCCCGCCGGGGAGGGGCTGTACGTCCCGGCGGGGGCCGAGTACTCGGCGGACGGCTATGTGCACCTCGACGAGGCTGAGCCGGAGTCCGCGCCGACCGAGCCGGAGTCCGCGCCGACCGGGCCGACCGGGTCGGAGAAGACCCCGGAGGAAGCCCCGAAGCCTGCGGCCCGGCCCGCCACGCGGTCCCGCGCCGCCGCCCGCCGGGGTGGTGACGGCGGTTCCGGTTCCGGTCCCAAGCCCGCGCCCGGCTCGATATCCGGCTCGGGGGCCGGCTCCTCGTTCTCGGCCAAGGCCCGGCGGGCCGCCGACGCGGTGCTGACCGGGGAGCACGTGCCCAGCCGGAAGGCCCTGCTCGTGCGGGCCGGCGCCGGGGTGGCCGCGCTCGGGGTGCTGGTGGCGGCCGGGCTGATGGTCGGCGCTGAGGGCGGTGGCAGCGCGGCGGCGAGCAGCGGCGGCGAGCCCGGCTTCACGGTGGCGCACTCCCGGGCGTGGTCCGCGCAGCCCGTCGCGGCCGGGCAGCCCGGGGGTGACGACACGCTGGTCGGCAGCTGGCTGCTGACGGACGCGGTGGTCCGGGCCGACGGCTCCGGGGTGCACGCGTACGACCGCGCGGGCGGCAAGCCGACCTGGTCGGTGGAGCCGCCGGCCGCCGGGGCCGTTCCGTGCGGGCTGTCGGCGGGCGTGAACCAGGCGGGCCTGGGCGCGGCGCTGTTCCGTCCGCAGGCGGACCCGAAGAGCCCGTGCGCGCTGGTGGCCGTCGTGGACACCAGGACGGGCAAGACGGCCTGGACCAAGACCCTTTCGGACGCGAAGGGCGCCTACTCCGCGCGGGTCGGCGTCACCGAGGACAAGGTGGTCGCGATCGGCGACGACCACGCGGTGGCCTGGGAGTCGGCGGACGGGAAGGACATCTGGCAGTACACCGGGCAGGGCAAGTTCTGCACGCTCTCCGGCGGCGTCAGCGGCAAGACCGTGCTGGTGGCCTCCTCGTGCGCCGACTCGACGCCCGCCGACCAGGCCGTCGCGCTGAACCTCGCGGACGGCAAGGTCAGCTGGTGGCGGGGGCTGAACAACCAGCCGAAGACGGTGACGGTGCTGTCCGCCGAGCCGGCCGTGGTCCTCACCACCGGCGACAAGCCGAACAACGACCGGGTGTTCGCCTGGGGCACCGCCGGCGACCCGGCCGCCGAGATCCCGGTGGTCACGGACGGCGGCCGGCTGGACGTCGCCCACGGCACCTTCGCGGCCACACCCGAGGTGTTCTTCGAGGGCCGCACGATGGTCACCACCCTGACCCCGGCGAACGGCAGCGGGCCGGCGGCCGCGGTCGGCTACGACCTGGACACCGGCAAGCAGCGTTGGAAGGCCCCGACCACCGCCAAGGGCACCGTCCGGGCGGTCGGTATCGACGGCGGCTCGCTGGTGCTCGCCGCCGACGAACGCCGCGACCAGCCGGCCCACCTCACCCGGTTCCCGTTGGCGGGCGGCGAGGAGGCGGCCGGTGGCAACTTCCCGCCCGGGACCGGCTCGCTGCTGCTCTCCGGGCGGGTGCTGATCGGCGGTGGGCAGGTGGTCGTGGTGCCCGAGCACGCGGCCAACTACGGCACGGCGGCCGGGTACCAGGCGAAGGGCTGAGGCCGCTCGCCGGCACCGGCCGGGTGGCTACGCGGTCGGGGCGGCTACCCGGATGGGGTGGCTACGTGGTCGGGTGGCTACGCGGCCGAAACGGGCAGGCCCGGTACCGGCGGCAGCCAGTCGGCGAGATCCCGCGCCTCCGAGCTGCGCAGACCGAGCGCCAGCATCAGGCTGGCCTGCGGGGTGGGCATGAACGGGCGCCGCAGCAGTTTCATCCCGGCCTGCTCCGGCGTCCGATCCGCCTTGCGCTGGTTGTCCTCCGCGCAGGCGGCCACGGTGTTCAGCCAACTGTCCGCACCACCGCGCGACTTGGGCTGCAGGTGGTCCACCGTGGTGGCCCGCCGCCCGCAGTACGCGCACAGGTGCTGGTCCCGCGCCAGGACACCCCGCCGAGACCACGGGGCCTGTTGTCGGAACGGCACCCGTACGTACCGTTGCAGTCTGATCACCCTCGGGACCGGGACGGCGACGCCCGTCCCCCGGATCGAGCGCAGCGGGTGCGCCTGCTCCACCACCGCCTTGTCCTGGAGCACCAGGACGACGGCGCGCTGGAGCGACACCGTTGTCAGGGGCTCGTAGCTCGCGTTCAGAACCAGCGTGTTGCGCACTCGGCACACCCTTCCCACGGGCGTGCCACGGCGGCACGACCGTCTCCACACACGTCACTGCCGCCGCACGGCGGTGACACCACTCTGAATGGGCGCATGGCCGACGAACAACGGAATTTCCGGTATCGGGGAGGGGCCCGGGGGAGTACGCCGCCAGGCCCGAGGGGGTGCCTCGGGGAAAACTCGCTGGCCGGAACCGCGTAGGCTCTATCAGGCTGGAGTCGTACCGACCCGGGGCCCGACCGCATCGGGCCGCCACCGGGCGGGCGCCCGATAGAAGGAGAAGCGTGACCGTGACGGACATCGTCGACGAGCTGCGGTGGCGGGGGCTGATCGCCCTGTCCACCGACGAGGACGCACTGCGCAAGGCGTTCGCGGACGGCCCGGTCACGTTCTATTGCGGCTTCGACCCGACGGCCCCCAGCCTGCACCTCGGCAACCTCGTGCAGATCCTCACCATGCGCCGCATCCAGCAGGCGGGGAACCTCCCGCTCGGCCTGGTCGGCGGCGCCACGGGCCTGATCGGTGACCCGAAGCCCACCGCCGAGCGCGTGCTCAACGACCCCGAGACGGTGGCCGGCTGGGTGGAGCGCCTGCGCGGCCAGATCTCGCGCTTCCTCGACTTCGAGGGCCCGTACGCGGCGCGCATGGTCAACAACCTGGACTGGACGTCGGGAATGTCGGCGATCAGCCTGCTGCGTGACGTGGGCAAGTACTTCCGGGTCAACAACATGATCGCCAAGGAGGCCGTCGCCCGACGGCTCAACTCCGACGCGGGCATCAGCTACACCGAGTTCAGCTACCAGATCCTCCAGGGCATGGACTACCTGGAGCTGAACCGCCGCTACGGCTGCACCCTGCAGACCGGCGGCAGCGACCAGTGGGGCAACCTGACCGCCGGCACGGACCTGATCCGCAAGGCCGACGGCAAGTCCGTCCACGCGCTGGCCACGCCGCTGATCGTCAAGGCCGACGGTACCAAGTTCGGCAAGACCGAGTCCGGCACCGTCTGGCTCGACCCCGAACTGACCACCCCGTACGCCTTCTACCAGTTCTGGCTGAACGCGGACGACCGGGACGTCTCCAAGTTCCTGCGGATCTTCAGCTTCCGCTCGAAGGAGGAGATCGAGGAGCTGGAGCGCGAGACCACCGAGCGCCCCGCCGCCCGCCTCGCCCAGCGCGCCCTCGCCGAGGAGCTCACCACCCTCGTCCACGGCGCCGAGCAGTACGAGCGCGCGGTCGCCGCGTCCAAGGCGCTGTTCGGCCAGGGCGACCTCGCGGACCTGGAGGCCCCGACCCTGGCGGCCGCCCTGGCCGAGGTCCCGAAGACCGAGACCCCCGAACTCCAGCCGGTGGTCGACCTGTTGGTCGCCGTCGGCCTGTCGCCGAGCCGATCGGCCGCGCGTCGGACGATCAAGGAGGGCGGCGCCTACCTCAACAACGTCAAGGTGACGGACGAGGAGGCAGTGCCGACCGAGGCCGACCTGCTGCACGGCCGCTGGCTGGTACTGCGGCGCGGCAAGCGGAACCTGGCGGCGGCGGAGCTGGTCTCCGCCGGCTGACACGCCGGGCTGACCTGCCTGGCTGAAAGCACACCCACGCTGAGCTGCGGCTTCGAGCATCGAGGGCCGGATCTGGACAGATCCGGCCCTCGACGTTTGACGAGGCCCTCCGGGTGGCCTAGTGTTGAACGAGTCGCTGAAGCGGCCACCCCATTCAGCAAGACCCACTCTCACACCTCACAGCCCATTCACATGGGTTCGTTGGCGTTTTCGTCAACAGGGCGTGAGCGTGAATTTCGAGTAACTCTCGAAATACGCTAAAGTGGTGGACGTCGCGAAAAGCGGCCCCGGCCAGTTCGGGAAATCGGATGAATGAAACTCCGGAAAACGGAGCGGAAAACATCTGGTAAACTGGAAACACGAAAGAACGAAGCCCGGAGGGTCCGCTGGAAGGCGGTCCGAAGGAAGCGTCCGTTCCTTGAGAACTCAACAGCGTGCCAAAAGTCAACGC